>NZ_CAKKMM010000822.1:0-2250 GCF_918698205.1 Microbacterium sp. Bi128
GAGCCGCTCCACGAGCTGGGTCTTGCCGGCACCCACCGGGCCGCCGATGCCGATTTTGACGGGCTCAGACATATTCTTCTCCAGACATATTTTGTGTGTAGCTCGGTTAACTCATGAACATGCGGGCGCGCTGGCGTTCGTGCCGCATTTGCGAAATTTCCAGCCCGGGGCTGACGGCCCCAAAATCGTCAGGCGTGAGGTGACTGGAGCGCTCGGCGGCGGCAGCTACGCCGTCGGCCGCCTTCCGCAGGATCCGCTGGCCGGCGTTCTGCCCCAGGGGGATCGCCCGGACGGCGTTCTGCGTCAAGGACGTCACCGCGGCGAACAGATAAGCGGCGAGGGCCTCCGGGAGCGGTACGTTCAGGGACCGTGCGACGACGGCGAACGCCAGCGGCTGATGCCCGGCGGCACGGCCGGAACCCACCAGCTCCCGGTACTCCGCCAGATCTGCGGACGGAAAGATCTCGGCGCCGATCTCCAGCAGACGCCCGCCCATCTTGGTACTGGCCTCGCGCAACTGCCGGGGTAACAACTGGGCGGTCAACAACGCATCCAGTTCGGCAACCGGAACGTCCTCATAGAGGAACCGGATTGCCAGGGCGTCCGAGTACGTCAGCTGCTGTGAAATGAACGCCGCCAGCCACACCCCAAAGGACTCCTCGTCGTGCACCAGCCCGCGCTCCACATACGTCTCAAACCCCAGAGAGTGAGCAAACGCCCCGGTAGGCAAAGCAGAATCCGTCAGCTGCTGCAACGCCAACTGGTGAGTCATAACGGGCTCCGCGACGCAAGGCAAGCAGTCGAACCTGCGAAGGCGGGTGATAGGGGTCGCGGCGTGGCGGGCACCGCGGTGGGCCCACTGCCGCGAGGGTCCCGACTCGAGCTTGCGAGAGTCGGGAGCGGCTGGGGACGGGCACGACCCCTATCACCCGCCGCAGCGCCCACGGCGCCCCAGCCACAACGGCAGAGGCTAGTGCGAGTGTTCGGCATGGCGGAAGGGGACGGGCATCACGCGTTCCTGGCGGTCGTAGGGCGCTTCGACGTGTTTGAGATAGTCCTCCACGGTGTGGTCGTACTGGCAGACCATCACCTCCGCCCCGTACTCCGAGGAAGCGTCGAAGAACTGGGCCTGCAGGTGCCGGTTGCCCAGGGAGTGGGCCACCACCCCCATCTCGTGGATGGAGCGCGGGGCGATCACCAGGACGTCGGTGGGCAGGACTGACACCACGATCATGTTGGTGCCGGCCACGTGCAGGATGTCGCCGTCGCGCAGGTCCCCGGAACCGGCGGGGAGGCGGATGCCGAGTTCCTTCCCGTGGTCGGTGGTGACGCGCTGGATGCGTTTGACCAGCTGGGCGCTGGGCAGCACCACCTTCTCGCGGTGGAGCCCAAAGTAGGGGTCCGGACCGGGAGGGAGGTCGTGGGTGTTGCCGAGGACTTTTTCGATGATCATGGTGATCTCCTCTGGAAGCCTAGAAAAGGAAGTAGCGCTGCGCCATGGGCAGCACGTCTGAGGGCTCGCAGGTGACTTCCTCGCCGTCGACGCTCACCTGATACGTTTCCGGGTCCACCTCGATATCAGGGGTGGCGCCGTTGTACTTGAGGTCCGCCTTGGTAAGGTTCCTGATTCCGGACACCGGCCGGATGACCTTCTCCAGTCCGAGCTCGGCCGGGACCCCGGCCTCGATGGCGGCCTGGGAGAGGAAGGTGATGGAGGACTGCTGCAGCGCCTTGCCATAGGCGGCGAACATCGGCCGCATGGTGCGCGGTTGCGGGGTGGGAATGGAGGCGTTGGCGTCACCCATGAGGGCGTAGGCGATCTGGCCGCCCTTGAGCACAAGGTCCGGCTTCACTCCGAAGAACGCGGGGTCCCAGAGCACAAGGTCGGCGAACTTGCCGACCTCCACGGAGCCGATGGAATCGGCCATGCCCTGCGCGATAGCCGGGTTGATGGTGTATTTCGCCACGTAGCGCTTGAGCCGGAAGTTGTCGCTCTCGGCGCCCAGGCCTGACGCGGCCCCGTGCGCACCCCCGGCAGGATCCTTCAGTACGCCGCGCTGTTTCTTCATCTTGTCCGCCACCTGCCAGGTGCGGATGACCACCTCGCCCACCCGGCCCATGGCCTGGGAGTCCGAGGACGTGATTGCGAAGATGCCCAGGTCCTGCAGGACGTCCTCGGCGGCGATGGTCTCGGCGCGGATGCGGGAGTCCGCGGATGCCACGTCCTCCGGGATGTCCGGGTTCAGGTGG
>NZ_CAKKMM010000823.1:0-2249 GCF_918698205.1 Microbacterium sp. Bi128
GGCAGGAGAGACGGCATCCGTTACCGTATGCTCCGGATCGAGGTACAGCCCAGAGGCGACATAGCCGAACTGCAGGTCCAGATCCACGATCACCACGCTCATGGGCGCGATCTTCCCCAGGCCCACGGCGATGTTGGTGGCAATGGTGGTCTTTCCGACGCCGCCTTTGGGAGAGAAAACACCGATCACAGTGCCCTTGCCGCCTTCCGCCTGCTGAGGCTGATCCGTCCGGTGGCGGCTGGCGAAGGACTGGCACGCCCGCTCCAAAAGCACCCGCATCTGTGCCGGATCGGCCGAGGGGCTGAGGATATCCCGGACTCCGGCCCGCATGGCCTGCAGGATGAAAGCGGGATCCGGCTCGCTGACCAGGAGAACCGTCAGGTCAGGGACCTGGACGTCAAGCACAGTGGCGAGGCGCAGGGCCTCGTCGATCGGCACGTCAGGCCCCAGCACAAGAACCTCCGGCTGCTCCTGGTTCAGCTGGGCGAAAAGGTCGTAGGGACCGGCGGGCAAAACGTGGGTCAGGAATGTCTGCACGCCGCCTTGCAGCCCGCCGGCAACCGCCTGCCGCAACCGGTTGTCAAAGTCAGCGTTAGGCGTGATCAGGACGAAGCGGCTCACTTGTAGACCTCGGGTTTCGTCATGATCCCTGGTTTGCCGCTCACTGTGGCATTGAGCGGTTCCTTGCTCAGCCAGATGCTGGCAGAGTCCTTATACTCCGAGGCATAGACGACCTTCGTTGCATCGACATCATTAACGGCAACGGTCACGAGGAGTAAACCGGAGGGAAGCGACGTGTCTTCCGCTGGAGCCGAGCCGTCCGCCGACGGTTGGGGGGACGGAGTGGCAACGGGAGCCCGCTGGACGGCGGTGACCAGGACTTTGTGTATGGACAGCTGAGTCGTCTGCTTATCAGGTGTGGCCTCGATGCCGCCATCCTTCAGGTTAATGAAGATTCCGACGTGGTCACCTGGAGCGATACGTCCGCCGACCACGCGCTGCGGTTCCAGCTGGAAAGAGACTTCCTGCAGACCTGCCGGGATTTCTACCGACCCTTGGATCTTGAGGTTTTCCGGTTCGACCAAGCGTGCTGTCACAAGCTGCTCGCCGGGAATGAGGTCGACGGCGGCAACCTTCCCTTTGGACTCATCCAGGGACTTGAGGGAGGACGCGGTTACGGCCGCGGCAGGAAGCTGTTCGGTTGCTATTGAGGCGCTCATGGCCTCCACCGGCGTGCCCGCGGGAATCGCCGCCTTCACTACCAAGACACTCACAGGCTCAAGGTCCTTGACAGCACGCTGGTCCGCGCCTTGGGCGTAGGAAACAACCAGCATGGCGCCGATGAGGGCGAGGACGACCGCTGCTATTCCGGCCAGAAGTCGTGACTTCACAGTTAAGGGGCTCCAATGGTGAGACGGACCACGGAAGTACCGTAGTCGGGGGTACTGCCGAGTTCGAGGGCTTGAGATAGGGAAACAAACTTGACGAAAGAGCCCCGGAGCGTCTTGTTGGCAAGCTTGTCGGACTTTGGCCATTCTTCATTGGAGAAGTGGTACCCGGTGACGTGAAAGGCCGCAAACCCTTTGACGTAATACTTGCCGCCGGAGCCTGTTCCGGTGGCGACAGCGTAGAGCGGAAGCAGGATCGTTTGATCTTGGAGGGCGCTAATGTCCGCGGATGAGCAGACGGTCGGGGCACTGGCACCGGTGTCGCTGCTAAACCAGATCCCTGAATCACTCGATGCGCCGGCGCTCATCTTAACGCTGCATTTGCTGTCGGTTGCATCAGGATCGGTGATCCAACCAAAACCACCAGGGATCCCGCCGCATCCGCCGGCGTCTATATAGAGGACTTGGACGACAGTGGGGTCCGAGGAAAATTTGCACTCAGCGATTGTCAACGGCACAATCACAGT
This sequence comes from Microbacterium sp. Bi128, assembly GCF_918698205.1. Lineage (NCBI taxonomy): Bacteria > Bacillati > Actinomycetota > Actinomycetes > Micrococcales > Microbacteriaceae > Microbacterium > Microbacterium sp. Bi128. The sequence goes on from NZ_CAKKMM010000823.1 coordinate 1,916, forward strand.
GCCCTTGGACGGCGTCCCCCACTGGACATTCGAGATGGCCGTGACTTCAGAACTGGGAAAACCAAGTGCGCGCGCGAAAAAGTTCGACACTGAATTGGACGCGCCGCCCGTTTCTTTGGCGCCTGTGGTTACCGTGGCCTTGCGGTTCGCCTTGTCCAGGCCAATGGACTTCACGTTGCTTTGTCCGTCCACGGCGTTCTTATTTGCGAGATCAGCGGCCAACGCAGAAGTGGAAGAACAGTTCGAATCGTTTACATTCTTGGCACACTTCTGGGCCAGCATCAGGGCCACGGAATCCGAACCGTTCTGCAGTTGCGCCCGCTCGGAATAGAGC
>NZ_CAKKMM010000824.1:0-2248 GCF_918698205.1 Microbacterium sp. Bi128
TGGCCCCCGCCGGGCAGGCGGCCATCGCCGCCGCCAAGGCGGACGGGCGCTGGGAGGCCGCCTATTCGGGCGCGGCGACGGCGGAGGTCCCGGATGACCTCGCCGCCGCCATCGCGGCGGAGCCGCGGGCGCAGGCGATGTTCGAGGTCCTGACGTCCGTGAACCGGTATGCCCTGATCTACCGCACCAACTCGGTCAAGCAGGCCTCGACCCGGGAGCGGAAGATCGCCGGGTTCGTGGAAATGCTGGCCAGGTTCGACACGCCGTACCCGCAGACCAGGCGTCCCCCGGAACCGTAGCGCTCGCCCGCCGCGCATCCCAGAGAATTCCCAGCGCCCTTGCTGGCTGCGGGGAGTTGCGTCTGGCAGGATTGGGCGAATGCTCCTTGCCCAGCGTGCCCCGCGACCCCCTGCCCGCCTGCCGCTGCCGTCCCAGCAGCGGCTCTTCTTCGTGGCTGCGGGCCTGTTAATTGCGGGCGAGACGATCTTCTGGACCGTGCTCGCCGCCGTGCAGTCGAACAGCGGCGTGGCTGACCTGGACGGGCCCGTGCACGACGGAATCGTGGCGTCCCGGACCCCACTGGCCACCGCCATCCTGGCGGCCGTGACCACGGTGACGTCGCCGCTGTGGATGACGGTGATCGGTTGCGCCGTGGCTCTGGCCTGGGCGGTCTTCAAGCGTGAAGTCTGGCGTCCCGCCCTGCTGGTCGGCGCCATGGCGGCGACCTTCGCGGTGTCCACGCTGGTGAAGCACGACGTCGGCCGGAGCCGGCCCGCCGCCAGCGGCTTCATGCTGGGACCGGACGACGCCCTGTCCTTTCCCTCCGGCCATACCTTCGGGGCCGGCGTCTTCCTGTGCGTCCTCAGCTACCTGCTGCTGGCGGCCCGCGGCACGCGGACGGGTAAACGGACGACGTCGGTGCTCGGCTTCGCGGCAGCGGCTGCCGGGACACTGGTGGTTGCCTTCAGCCGCCTGTACCTGGGGTACCACTGGCTGACGGACGTGCTCGCCTCCATGGGCCTGGCGCTCGCCGTTACCGGGATCGTTATCCTGACCGACGGGCTGCGCGCCGCCGCGGCCCCGTCCGGGCAACACTCAGTGGAGGCGGGACCGTCAGAGTCCGACGCCCATCGCCTGGGCGATCACCACCGCCGAGGCTGAGGACCACGCCTGCGGGTGGCACGACGCCGGATACGGTACCGCGACGCTCGAGTCCTCGGCCCGCACCCCGGCGAACACCTCCGGCAACCGGTGCCCGAAGGAGGCCGCCGCCGCGATCAGGCCGTCGGCGAGGGTGCGTGCCTCTGCGACGAAACCGTCGGCCAGGAGGCCGCGGATCGCGATGGCGGTGTCGTGGCTCCAGACCGAGCCGCAGTGGTAGCTGAAGGGCCAAAACCCTGCGGCCCGCCGCGAAATCGTGTGCACGCCGTAGCCGGAGAACAGCTCGGGGCTCACCAGCCGGTCCGCGACGATCCGGGCTTCGGCCGCGTCCAGGATGCCCGTGCCCAGCAGATGCCCCATGTTCGAGCCCGGGATGTCCAAGGGGACCCCGTGCCCGTCCAGGGCCATTGCCGGGAACGGCCCGCCGTCGTCCTCAACCCAGAAACGCTCCCGGAACCTGAGCCGCAGGGCCGCGGCGAAGTCGCGCAGCGCCTGAGCGCCCGGTTCCCCGAACGCGTCGAACAGTTCCGCCGTCCCCATGGCTGCCTGGTACGCGTAGCCCTGCACCTCGGACAGGGCGATGGGCCCCTCGGCCTGCCGGCCGTCGCGGAACTGCATGGCGTCCCGGGAATCCTTCCAGCCCTGGTTGCTCAGGCCGTGGCCCGTGGAGTCACGGTAGCTGAGGAACCCGCCGTTGCCGGCTGCGCCGTCCGCTGCGCCGTCTACCGGGGAGCCGGCGGCGAGCAGCCACTCCGCGGCGCGTGCCGCGTTCGGCAGCAGCGACCGCACGGCGTCCTCGTCCCGGCCGGTGCGCCAGAGTTCCCCGAGCAGGCAAAGCCACAACGGGGTGGAATCCACCGCCCCGAAGTACACCGGCGGCAGGCGCAGGTTCTGGCTTTCAAGAACCAGTTCTTTGGACCGCAGTTCGTGCAGGATCTTGCCGGGTTCCTCGGCGGCCGCCGCGTCCGTCCGGGTGCCCTGGAAAGCAGCCAGCGCGCGCAGGGTGCCCGCCGCCAGCCCGTTGTCCGCGCCGGTGTCCAGAGGCAGCAGCAGCCGCGCAGCCCACAGCGAATCCCGTCCGAACGGC
>NZ_CAKKMM010000825.1:0-2245 GCF_918698205.1 Microbacterium sp. Bi128
GTCCTTCTTGGCCGCCTCGTCCTTGCCCCGCTGGGCCTCGGCGCGGACGGCGGCGTGGGTCGCGCGCTCGGCCACCAGCCAGGCCGGGGGAGCCTGGAGCAGTGCGGTGATTTCCGCCGTCGTCAGCGCTTCCTCAACACCACCGCGGGCCAGGCCGGCGATGGAGACGTTGAGCTTCTGCGCGACCACGGGGCGCGGGTGCGGGCCGTTGCGGCGCAGTTCCGCGAGCCACTCCGGCGGGTTGGCCTGGAGATCGGCAAAATCAGCGCGGGTGATGGTTGAATCCTGGAACTCCTGGGGTGTCGCCGGCAGGTAGATGCCAAGCTTCTTGGCAACGGTGGCCGGTTTCATGGACTGGGAGTTTGCAGAGGTCATAGTCCTAGGGTATCTGCCGGCACGCCCGCAGGGCACCAACCCAGCACCAACCCAGTACCAAACCAGCGCCGGATCAGCACGGTGCCGCCATCGAGGCGGACCCCCGCGCCACCCCGGGCGGTACTGTGAACATGTGTCCGCAGCAGAAGAACCATCCCAGACCCCCGACGAAACCGCCGTCGTCCCAGCCGTCGCAGTCGGGCGGGAGCTGCGCTTCGCGTACGTGGCCGGTGTGACACCGGGCAAATGGATCCGCCGCTGGGAGGAACGGATGCCCGATGTTCCGCTGCACTCCTTTATGTCCGACGACGGCGCGCAGTTGTCCGTGCTCCGCGACGGTACCGCGGACCTGAGTTTCGTCCGGCTCCCGGTGGAACGCGAGGGCCTCAGCGTGATCCCGCTCTACGAGGAGCAGCCGGTGGTGGTGGCACCGAAGGGGCACGAGGTCTCCTTGTTTGAAGAAGTGGACCTGGCGGACCTGTCTGCCGAGACGTTTCTCGATGTGCAGGAGCTCGGCGGACCCGCGATGGCCCTGCAGGTGGTGGCCTCCGGTGCCGGGCTGGTGATCCTGCCGATGTCCGTGGCCCGGCACTTCAACGTCAAGGACACCGTGGCGCGGAAGCTCACGGGCGCGCCCGGCACGGAGATCGCCCTGGCCTGGCCGAGCGACGCCACGGACGAGGTCATCGAGGAATTCATCGGTATTGTCCGCGGACGCACCGCGGCGAGCTCGCGCCAGCCCTCGGCGCAGCAGGAGAAACCCAAACGCGAGCCCAAGCCGGACCGGCGCGGCACCGGAGCCGCCAAGAAGCCCAAGGTGGCGCAGCGTTACGCACCCAACCCGGACAAGGGCCGCGGCAAGGGATCCCGGAAGAAGGGGAAACGCTAGGCCTGTGGAGTTGGACGCTCCTGGCGGCGTTCTGCCGTTGCGGGAACGGCGAAGATAGGCCGTCAGATTGGCCCGCTCATGCGGACAGGTTCGTTTCTATCACCATCAAAATACATCCTCCAAAAAGGGCAACAGAACTCAAATTGATTCCCACGAGAATGGCAACTGCTGCCGAATGAAGGAGCGCCAGTTCAAGAACACCGAAGATCAGGGCGACAGTCACGGTTGCTGCCGTGAGGACCGCCGGAATCAATATTTTCGGAGTTTCGGAAGCTAACGAGACGCTTCCAATCACTTGAGGAGACCCCCTACAAAACGTTGGCGAGGAGCTAAGGCTGCCGCAGCGCCGTGGCTGTTGCGCTGTTGGTATTCCCAGATAGTGCTAAGAGCTGGCGATATGGTTGAGCATCAGTAGCCGCACTACCTTGGGGAAAAATGATATTGGCGCTTTCTACATCGGAAGTAAATCCACTGGTGCCGTCATGGGGCATCATGGGATTCCCGCTGACCCTGAACGCAATCTTGTTCATTGCAGCGCTCGTGAGCATTGCGCGCAATAGGACTCACACCACTGGCGGTACTGTCGTTTGGGCCCTCATCGTTCTTGCAGTACCGCTACTTGGCTCGGTTCTGTGGTTTTTGGTTGGGCGCAGAGAAACATCCAGTTTTCGTCCCCGCGATCACGCGAGAAAGCGGCATGATCGGGTGAATCTGAGCAGCCCGGGACTATGATCACGACGATAATCGACGCATGACTGAGCACTTACCGTCCTGGCCGACCACACCACCGACCTACGGTTCAGTCGTTTTGCGCGAGTTCACCGACGACGACGTACATCTCGCCACCGAGTTGGGAGACGATCCTTACATCCCTCTCATTGGCAGCCTTCCCGCACTCCCCACGGCACAGCAGGCTCTGGAGTGGATCTACCGGCAGCGCGGCCGGTTCGCCGAAGGAAAAGGGCTGTCCTTCGCCATCGC
>NZ_CAKKMM010000826.1:0-2244 GCF_918698205.1 Microbacterium sp. Bi128
GCTGTGGCCTGTTTGGCCAGCACGATCGTGCCGCCGCCACCGGCCGGGTTGAAACCGGTGGCGGTGGCGTCGGCGGCCGGCAGGTCGGTGCCGGCCGTGCCGTTGCTGCCGCCCTTGAGCAGGTAGTAGCCCTTGGCGGGAATGCTGCCCGCCAGGGCTGCCACCGAGCTCGGCGCACCGGTGCCCGGGGCTGAGCGGTACTGGAGACTCCAGCCCTCCAGTGAGACCGGTGCGTCGGAGCCGTTGTACAGCTCGACAAACTTGTTCTTGAAGGCCGCGCCGGAGCTGCCGCCGCTGAGATAGGCCTCGTTGATGACCACCGGCGAGGTTCCGGTTGCTGCCGGCAACGGTTCGGTGGCGTTAGCCGGCACGGCCGCCGCCAGTGGAGCTGCTATCAGCGCCGCCGACAGTGCTGAGCCCAGCGCTGTTTTCCAGGGTGTTATTTTCATCCGCTCTAACTCTCATTAGGGTGCCCCGGGTAAAGGGCAGGGTGCAGTGCGTCCGCAGGGTGCAGCGGACAGTGGCCGGCCAGAACTCCTGGTCAAGTCGTGCCGGGCCCATCCAAACAGGGGTGAATGAACAACGTATGGACTAAACGTGCATTCGGCGGGACGCCCCCCAGCGGGACGCGCCGCAGCCTTCCCGGAGCGGCTCGAAAGCCCCGGGCGATGGTGACTGGTGATACGGGTGAGCGGTGTCCGGGTGCCTCCACCGGACGCTCCACAGCAGAATACCGGCCAGTAGCCCTCGGGGAAGGCTCTGGCCGGTATTTCCTACAACAATTTTTGTAATTAGGTGGGAAGAGCTCTGGTGTCCTGGCCGGTTAGGCGTCCGTGGCGGACTGCCCGCCCTGTCCGGTGTCAGCCACGATCTTGAACATCGCGCCCGTGGGGTCGGTCAGTGTGGCGAGCCTGCCGAACGGGGTGTTGTCCGGCCCGTCGATGACCTTGGCGCCGAGGGACACTGCCGTCTCGATGGAGGCGTCGGCGTCTTCCACGGCGAAGTAAACCTGCCAGTTGGACGGGACCTCGGCGGGAAGGTAGGCAGACGCGTCCATGATCCCGGCCTTGGCCGCCGGGCCCGCGCCCAGGGTGGTGTAGCGGAACTCCGGGGTGTCGCTCATGACGTCGGTGTCCCAGCCGAACACGTCCTGGTAGAACTTGACGGCGGCGGCGTAGTCCTTGGCGTGGAGCTCGTGCCACGCCGGGGCGCCGGGCTCGGCCGCCAGTTCATAGCCCTTCATCTCAGCCGGCTGCCACACGCCGACCGACGCGCCCGTGGCGTCGGCGATCATCGCCATGCTGCCCTGTTCGGGGACGTCCATGGGCGGCATGTAGACCTGGCCGCCGTGTTCCGTTGCCGCCTTGACGGTGGCGGCGGCGTCCTCCGAGCGCAGGTACGTGGACCACATGTCCGGCCACGCGGCCTGATCCTCCTGCTTCTGCATCAGGCCGGCGACGGACTTGCCGTCCTTCCAGGCGGTGATGTAGCCGCCGTATTTTGCTTCGTCGCCGGTCTGGTACGTCCAACCGAACAGCGCACCGTAGAACGACTTGGCCTTCTCGGCATCGGATGTCATGAGGTCGATCCAACATGGTGCGCCGTTGGAGTGCTCGGGTGTGGGCATGGAGGCTCCTGCTCTCTGTGGCGGCCGTTGACGTGCGGCCGCCGGACTCTGGTTTGTGTGGAGATGGGGTGGTGGAGACACAGAGAGACTATGACGGGGCACGGACAGTTTCAATGCATAGCCAGTCAGAGCCGGCGCGGGAATGCCGAGCGTCGGCCGTACAGGGTGAGCAGCAGGGCGGTGATGCCGAGGGCGATCATGACGACCGGGAGCACCAGCCCGTCGAATGGGGTCAGGAGGAGCGCGCCGAGAATGCCCGCGCCGAAGATAGCCAGGTTGAAGGCGACCGGGAGGAATGCATTGGCGACGTCGGCGTTGTCGCCTCCGGCGGTGGTGAGTGGTCCCTGGACCTGGGCTGATGCGCCGCCGAAGGTGAGGCCCCAGAGCGCGGCGGCGATCAGGATGGCCATTGCCGATGCATGTCCGATCAGCAGAATGAGTCCGGAAGCGACGAACACGGTGACGCTGAGGTGAAGGAGGGGCCTCGGGTGGCGGTCCAGCAGCGCACCGGTGACGGCGACCCCGACGACGGACGCGATGCCGTAGACCAGCAGGACCAGGCTGGCGGAGAGGCCGGTGCCGGTGGCCCGGAGGTAGGGGGCGATGTAGGTGTAGAT
>NZ_CAKKMM010000827.1:0-2244 GCF_918698205.1 Microbacterium sp. Bi128
CCTACCAGGAGTCCGTGACCGCGCACCAGGAGCCGCTGCGCGAGGCAATCTTCCAGGAAATCAAGGGCCGCACCCAGGAAACTGACCTTTCCGTCCCGAACCGCAAGGACGGCTGGTGGTATTTCACCCGCTCGGTCGAGGGCAAGGAGTACGGCATCCACTGCCGCGTGCGCGGCCAGGACACCGGGGACCGCGTCGCGGACTGGACTCCCCCGGCCGTGGAGGCCGGCGTCGTCATCCCCGGCGAGGAGGTCCTGCTCGATGGCAACCTCGAGGCCGAGGGCAAGCCGTTCTTCGCCGTGGGCGGGGCCGCCACGACCATCGACGGCACCCTCTACGCCTACGCCGTGGACAACGCCGGCGACGAGCGCTTCACCCTGCGCATCAAGGACCTCCGCACCGGCGACTTGCTGCCGGATGTGATCGAGAACGTCTTCTACGGCATCTCCTTCTCCCCCGACGGCAGCCGGATCTTCTATACCGTGGTGGACGATTCGTGGCGGCCGTACCAGGTCAAGTCCCACGTGCTCGGCACACCCGTCGGCGAGGACACGGTCATCTACCAGGAGGACGACGTCGCCATGTGGCTCGGCTTCGAGCTCTCTGCCGACCGGCGGCACCTGGTGCTCAGCATCGGCTGCTCCGAGTTCAGCGAGACCCGCCTGCTGCGCTTTGATGACCCCGACGCCGGCCTGCGCACCGTGATCTCCCGCGACGAGCGCATCCTCTACGAGGCCGAGCCGTTCCTGCTGGCGGACGCCACAGGACGGGGCCGGGAGCGGATTCTGCTCACGCACAACAAGGACGCCATCAATTCCATGGTCTCGCTGGTGGAGCCGGCCGAGCTCGCAAAGCCGCTCGCCGAGCAGCACTGGGATACCGTCGTCGCCCATTCCGACCAGGTCCGGGTCAACGGCGCTGGCGTCACGTCGACCCACGCGGTGGTCTCCGTGCGCAAGGACACCATTGAACGGGTCCAGGTCCTGCCCCTGGCAGGACTGGGCACCCCGGAGCAGGGCGCCGCCGTGGAACCTGCGTTCGCCGAAGAGCTGTATACCGCCGGCGTCGCGGGCTCCGACTACGAGGCGCCCGTCATCCGGATGGGCTACACCTCCTACTTCACCCCGTCGCGGGTCTACGACTTTGTGCTGCCCACCCCGGAGCTCCCGGCCGGTGAACTCCTGCTGCGCAAGGAGAGCCCGGTGCTGGGCGGCTACACGCCGTCGGACTACGTCGCCACCCGGGAATGGGCGGTGGCGTCCGACGGGACCCGGATTCCGCTCTCGGTCCTCCGCCATGCCTCCGTCCGGCAGGATTCGACGGCGGCCGGCCTGGTGTACGGCTACGGCTCCTACGAAATGAGCATGGATCCGGGCTTCGGGATCCCCCGGTTGTCCCTGCTGGACCGGGGCATCGTGTTTGTGATCGCCCACATCCGGGGCGGCGGCGAGCTGGGCCGGCACTGGTACGACGACGGCAAGAAGCTGCACAAGAAAAACACGTTCACCGACTTCATTGCGGCCACGGACTGGCTCGCCGGTTCCGGCTGGGTCGACCCGGCACGGATCGCGGCGATGGGCGGCTCCGCCGGCGGCCTGCTCATGGGCGCGGTCGCCAACCTGGCGCCGGAAAAGTACGCGGCGATCGTTGCCGCCGTCCCGTTCGTGGACGCATTGACCACCATCCTGGACCCCGACCTGCCGCTCTCGGCGCTGGAGTGGGAGGAATGGGGCAACCCAATCACCGACCCGGCCGTGTACGCGTACATGAAGTCGTACACGCCCTACGAGAACGTCCGTGCCGTGGCGTACCCGAAGATCGCCGCGGTCACCAGCTTCAACGACACCCGCGTGCTCTACGTGGAGCCGGCCAAGTGGGTGCAGCGGCTGCGCGAGGTGAACACCGGCAGCGAACCCGTCGTCCTGAAAATCGAGATGGAAGGCGGCCACGGCGGCGCGTCGGGTCGGTACGTGCAGTGGCGCGAACGGGCCTGGGACTACGCGTTCGTCGCCGATTCCCTCGGCGCCACCGAACTGCTGCCCGAATCCGGACTGAAGTAAGAACCCCATCGGTTGCTCCGTGGGCGCCCTTTGGGACCTCCATGAGGGCACTTACGGAGCAATCGATGCGTTTTCCGGCCGGTCAGCGGGCTTTCCGGCATTAATCCGGGAGCCCGCTACCGATATTTGGTCATCATGCTTACTATTTACTGGCATGATGGGCACTTCGTCGTGGAACCCGTCC
>NZ_CAKKMM010000828.1:0-2243 GCF_918698205.1 Microbacterium sp. Bi128
GCGGCATGGAAGGCAGTTTCAGGAGGGCCCAGAACGCAAACGCAAAGCTGACGACGTCGATCGTGTACGTCCAGCCGAACCCGGCCCACGCCACGAGCACGCCGGCCAGCAACGGGCCGGCGGTCATGGTCAGCCCGAAAATCATCATGCTCAGGGCATTTGCGGCCGGCAGCAACTCCTTGCGCACCAGCACCGGGATGATGGCGCTGCGGGCCGGCTGGTTGATGGCCTGGGCGCCGCTCTGCACCGCCACGAGCGCATAGAGCAGCCACACGTTGCCCACTTCCAGCCACGCCTGGATGGCCAGCGCGGCGGTGGTCAGCCAGAGGACGGACGAGGCCAGGAGGGCCACGGTGCGGCGGTCATGGGCGTCGGCGATCGAGCCGCCCAGGAGGCCGCCAAAGACCAGCGGCACGAGGGCGAAGAGACTCAGCAGGCCCACGTAGAGGCTGTCCTGGGTCAGCCGGTAGACTTCCAGGCTGACCGCCACCAGGGTCAGTTGGCTGCCCAGGGCGGAGACGGCGGACCCAAGCCACAGACGGCGGAAGGCCGGACTTTCACGCAACGGCGTGATGTCCGCCAACAATTTCTCCACCGGGCAACTCTAGTGGCGAACCGGGAGTGCCCTGTGACACGGCCGGACAATATTAGCCACGCCTTATTGTGAGGCAGTCATAATAAGTGCTTGAATGAGGGTATGACGGATTCCTCGGGCACCCACGACGCATGGGCAGCCGCCCTGCGTGCCCACGGCCGCCGGGTGACCAAACAGCGCCTGGCCGTGCTGGCCGCCGTCGAACATCACCCGCATTCGCCGGCAGAGGCAATCCTTGCCGCCGCCCGGCAGGAATTGCCGGACCTGACCGCCCAGTCCGTCTACGTGGTCCTCGGGGACCTCACGGATCTGCACATGCTGCGCCGTTTTGAGCCCCCGCACTCCCCCGCGCTGTACGAGACGCGGGTCGGGGACAACCACCACCATGCCGTGTGCATCAGCTGCGGCCGGGTGGAGGACGTCGAATGCGCCGTGGGCCACGCGCCCTGCCTGACCCCGCACTGGAACGCGGACGCCAAGCCGATGACCATCCAGATCGCGGACGTGCTGTACCAGGGCATCTGCCAGGACTGCCAGCGAACCCAACAGCTTCCCTCCGAACGAAACTAAGAAACCCAACCCAAGGAGAACTATGACTGAGATCATCTCTGCGCCCGCCGTGTCCACGACACAGTCCGGGGCTCCCGTCACTTCCGACGCCCACTCCAAGTCCGTCGGCGCCGACGGCGCGATCATCCTGACCGATCACTACCTGATCGAGAAGCTCGCGCAGTTCAACCGCGAGCGCGTCCCGGAGCGCGTCGTGCACGCCAAGGGCGGCGGCGCCTTCGGTACCTTCAAGACCACCGAGGACGTCTCGAAGTTCACCAAGGCCGCACTGTTCCAGCCCGGTGTTGAGACGGACATGCTCATCCGTTTCTCCTCCGTTGCCGGCGAGGCCGGCTCCCCCGACACCTGGCGCGACCCCCGCGGTTTCGCCGTGAAGTTCTACACCACCGAGGGCAACTACGACCTCGTCGGCAACAACACTCCCGTGTTCTTCATCCGCGACGGGATCAAGTTCCCGGACTTCATCCACTCCCAGAAGCGCCTCCCCGGCACTCACCTGCGCGACGCCGACATGCAGTGGGACTTCTGGACCCTCTCCCCCGAGTCCGCCCACCAGGTCACCTGGCTCATGGGTGACCGCGGCCTGCCGGCCTCCTGGCGTGAAATGCAGGGCTACGGCTCGCACACCTACCAGTGGATCAACGCCGAGGGCGAGCGGTTCTGGGTCAAGTACCACTTCAAGTCCAACCAGGGCGTCAAGTCCATGACCGGCGACGAGGCCGAGGCCCTTGCCGGCGCCGACGGCGACTTCTACATCCGCGACCTCCAGGAAAACATTGCCGCCGGCAACTTCCCCTCCTGGGACCTCCACGTCCAGGTCATGCCGTACGAGGACGCCAAGACGTACCGCTTCAACCCCTTCGACCTCACCAAGGTGTGGCCGCACGCGGACTACCCGCTGGTCAAGGTCGGCACCATGGAGCTGAACAAGAACCCGGAGAACTACTTCGCGCAGATCGAGCAGGCCACCTTCGCGCCGTCGAACTTCGTGCCGGGCATCGCCGCCTCCCCGGACAAGATGCTGCAGGCCCGCATCTTCTCCTACGCGGACGCGCACCGCTACCGCGTCGGCACCAAC
>NZ_CAKKMM010000829.1:0-2242 GCF_918698205.1 Microbacterium sp. Bi128
GGCGAGGACGATCGCCGCGATCGTCCCGACGAGGACGACGGATGCCACGGCGATGCCGTTGTTCGCGACCGTCGGCAGCACTGCCGGGAGGACGCACGACGTCGCCGAGCCGCACACCGGCGAAGACACCGTCGTGGGCACCACGGCCACGACGAGGGCGAGCACGGCGGCGATGTCGAGCAGCCCCTGCTCGACGCTGCGACCAGACAGGGCGAGGAACGCCGCGGCGACCACGAACAGCGACGCGACGAACATCGGGCCGGCTGGGGTGTAGTACGACGCGCTCACCGACGGCAGCCCACCGCCGACGACCGCCTGCACGCCGATCGCGACGCCGAGCAGCAGCGTGGCGCCGAGGATCATCAGCCGCACGTACCGGTAGGTGCGTTGCGTGGAGGTGGTGCGGATGCGCATGTCCACATCCTGTCAGCGACCTCCGACGCGGCGCCCGCACCGCCCCTGCGAGACTTCTGACATGCATGAGTTCCTCCAGGGCGCCCGTCTGCTCCTCCGCGGACTCGGTCAGTGGCGCCGCTCCCCCGGCGCCATGGCGCTCGGACTCATCCCCGGATTCCTCGTCGGTCTCGTGTTCGGCGCCGCGCTCGTGGCCTGGGCCGTCCTGCTGGGCAACGTCGTCGACGACTGGACGCCGTTCGCCGACGACTGGGACCCGCTGTGGGCCACCGTGGTGCGCACGGCGATCGGCGTGGCTTCGTTCGGCGCGGCCGCGTTCCTCGCGATCGTGTCGTTCACCGCCGTGACCCTGACCGTGGGCGAGCCGTTCTACGACCGGATCTGGCGTGCCACCGAGCTCACCGCGCTCGGCCGCGTCCCGGACAGCGACTATGGGTTCTGGCGTTCGATCGCCGACGCCGTGCGGCTGATCGCCCGCGGCGCCCTCACCGCGCTCGCCGCGTGGCTGCTCGGTCTCATCCCGTTGGTCGGCGGAGTGCTCGGGTTCACGGTCGGGTTGCTCCTCACCGGCTGGCTGCTCGCCGACGAACTCACGTCCCGCTCCCTCGCGGCGCGCGGCCTCGACCGCGGCGCCCGCCGAGCGGTGCTGCGGGAGAACCGTGCCCGGGCGCTCGGCTTCGGGGTGGCGACGCAGCTGTGCTTCCTCATCCCGCTCGGCGCCGTGGCCGTCATGCCTGCCGCGGTGGCAGGCAGCACGCTCTGGACGCACGCGGCCCTCGGTGAACGGGCGGGGCGGAACCTCGACGCCGACGCCGCACGATAGCCTGGAGCGACCGAAGGGATCCCCTATGTTCATCGTCTCGCTCCTCCTGTTCGTCGGCGGCATGCTCCTCACCGGCCTGTCGTTCTCGCTGGCCGCACCGGCGCTGTTCTTCGCGCTCGGCATCATCCTCGTCGCCGCGTCGCTCGCTCTGCCCTTCCACTTCGGCACGCGGTAAGCCCGACCCCGCGGCCGCGCAGCACACGCGCGCTGCGTTTTCCGACGCCCGTCCGAGCGACCGCCCCGCCCCCGGGTAGCGTGGACGGGTGACCTTCTCCCTGGACGACCTCCGCCGCTGGCCGGACCTCGAGGGTCCTGACCTCGTCGCGGTGGATGCCGCTGACCGCCTCCTCCTCGATGAATCCGCCGCCGCGCGGGGCGACGTCCCCGACGGCGGGCTCGTCGTCATCGACGATGCGTATGGCGCGCTGACCCTCGGCTCCGCCTCCGACGGAGCGCGCAGCATCCGCGTGCACCAGGACGCTCTCACCGGCGAACGGGCCCTCGCGTCCAACGCGTCCCGCCTCGGGCTCGACGACACGTTCTCATCGCACGGCCTGGATGCCGACCTGGTGCGGGACGCGCGGGTCGTCCTGCTGCGCCTGCCCCGGTCGCTGCGCGCGCTCGACGACGTCGCGAGCCTCATCTCCGCGCACGCGCACCCCGACGTCGTGGTGTTCGCGGGCGGCCGTATCAAGCACATGACGCCGACGATGAACGACGTGCTGCGGACGCGGTTCGCTCGCGTCGACGTCACGCACGCCCGACAGAAGTCGCGGGTCCTCGTCTCGCGTGGCCCGCACGACGGCGGGGATCCGCAGCCCGAGGCGGCCACGGTCGACGGGCTCGAGATCCGCGCGTTCGGCGGCGTGTTCGCCGGCGCCTCGATCGACATCGGCACGCGTCTGCTCCTGGCCCACCTGCCCGAACCGACAGGCCCCGAGGCGATCGACTACGCGTGCGGGAGCGGGGTCGTGGCCGCGGCGTTGGCGACGCGGCATCCCACCC
>NZ_CAKKMM010000830.1:0-2241 GCF_918698205.1 Microbacterium sp. Bi128
CGAACCTGCGCGGTCCGCCGAGGCCGCCGCCCTCCGCGCCGGTCAAGGTGGCGATGACCTCCTTGCCCGCGATCCATTTTTCGCATTCGTAGTGTCCGTGGTCCCAGATGCTGACCGTCCCGGCGCCGTACTGGCCCTTGGGAATGTCACCCTCGAAGTCGGCGTAGTCCAGCGGGTGGTCCTCGGTCTGGACCGCGAGGTGGTTCTTGGTTTTGCTGGTCGGGACGCCCTTGGGCAGTGCCCAGGACACCAGCACGCCGTCGCGTTCCAGCCGGAAGTCGTAGTGGAGCCGGCTGGCGTGGTGCTCCTGGATGACGAACTTCTCCCGCCGTGTCCCGCCGTCGTCCCCGGCGTGGTGCCGGTCCGCGGTGAAGGGCTCGGGAGTGGCCGCCCTGTCCCGTTTGGTGCGGTACTTTTCCAGCCGCGGATCGGTGTCGCCGCCGTCGCCGGCCGGCTCGGGAGAGATTTCGGCCCGCCCTCCGGGCAGGTGGACGTCCCGGTGGTCCGCCCGGCGGTCCGGCGCGTGCGCCGCCGGGGCTCCGGCGCCGTGCCGGCCGCCGGAAACCGGGGCGAACGGATCCTTGCCGGCTGCGACGCGCTTCATCACCTCCTGGAAATCCAGCTGGTGCAGCGACGCGGAACTGAGTTCCCGCCATGTGCGCGGGGCGGCCACCGTCGGCCGGAGCCGGCCGCGCAGCGAGTACGGCACGATCGTGGTCTTGGCCGCGTTGTTCTGGCTCCAGTCCACCAGCACCTTGCCCGTGCGCAGGGTCTTTTTCATGTCGCTGACGGCGAGATCCGGGTGGTCTGCCTCGAGCGAGCGGGCCAGTTCGCGGGCGAAGGCGGAAATCCGGTCCGAGCTCTGGGACCCGTCCAGGGCCGCGTAGACGTGGATGCCCTTGCTGCCGCTCGTCACCGGTACGGGGTCCAGGCCAACGTCCTGCAGGATGGTGCGGGCCAGCCTGGCCACCTCCACGCACTCCGCCAGTCCCGCGCCCTCGCCCGGGTCCAGGTCCAGCACCAGCCGGTCGGGCGGCATGGCGTTGCCGTGGGAGTCAACCCGCCACTGCGGCACGTGGATCTCCAGGGCCGCGATCTGGGCCAGCCAGGTGAGGGTGGCGGGATCATTGACCAGGGGATATTGGATGGTCCGGTCCTTGTGCGTGATGGCGGCACGGGGCACCCAGCCGGGCGTTGAATGGTCCAGGTTCTTCTGGAAGAACATTTCCCCGGGGGCGTCGGCGGTCCCGACGCCGTGGACCCAGCGCTTGCGCGTGGCCGGCCGGTTGCGGGCGGCGGGGATCAGCACCGGCGCGACGGCGGCGTAGTAGGCCAGGACGTCGGCCTTGGTGGTGCCCGTCTCCGGGTACATGATTTTTTCCAGGTTGGTGAGCACCAGTTCGCGCCCGTCCACGCGGACGCGTTCCTTACCGTTGGGCAAAACCCTTCACCTCCGCGCAACTGTGATGTTCACTTGATCCATGAGAGCCATCTGGAAAGGCGCAATAGCGTTCGGGCTGGTCAACGTGCCGGTCAAGGTCTACAGCGCCACCGAGGACCACGACATCAGCCTCCACCAGGTCCACAACGCCGACGGCGGCCGGATCCGCTACCAGCGCCGTTGCGAGGTCTGCAGCAAGGTCATCGACTACGAGGACATCGACAAGGCCTACGAGGACGACGGCCGCACGGTGGTCCTGACGCGCGACGAGCTCAAGTCCATCCCGGCGGAAAACAGCCACGAAATCGAAGTGGTCCAGTTCGTTCCGGTCGACCAGCTCGATCCGATGATGTTTGAAAAGAGCTACTACCTTGAACCCGACTCCAAGTCGCCCAAGGCCTATGTGCTGCTGCGGCGCGCCCTCGAGGACACGGACCGGGTGGCAATTGTGCAGTTCGCGCTCCGGGACAAGACCCGGCTTGGCGCGCTGAGGATTCGCGACGAGGTCCTGGTGCTGCAGTCGCTGCTGTGGGCCGACGAGGTCCGCGAGGCCAGCTTTCCCGCACTCGAGACCTCCATCCGGATCTCGGCGCAGGAACGCGAGATGTCCGCGGCCCTGGTTGACTCGATGGCCTCCGACTTTGAGCCGGACCAGTTCACGGATGATTACCAGGAGCAGTTGCGTCAGCTGATTGAGGCCAAGCTGGACAAGGGGGAGTCGCTGGACACGGAGGAGACCTTCGGCGCCCCCGCCGAGGCCGGCGAGGGCGAAGTTATCGACCTGATGGAAGCCCTCAAGC
>NZ_CAKKMM010000831.1:0-2240 GCF_918698205.1 Microbacterium sp. Bi128
GGGGTGCACGGCAGGGGCGGACACGGAATTGAGCAGCGGAAGATGTTCAGATTTCACGATTGCGAGCCTAGCCCGTGGCGTGCCCGCTGTGAAACACCTCACGTTGCGCCGGTGCGGCGAGGCACGCCGCGGCGTGCCCGGTGCCCGGCGCCCCTGTAGCCAATGTCCCGTCCGCGCGGCGGGCCGGGGTCCGCGCATAGGATGAAAGCTATGCCCGCCGCCGATCTCCCCCTCCTGTGCCCGGTGTGCCGCCAGGGCCTCCGCTTCACTGGCGGCGCCCGCACCCTGGTGTGCGGAGCCGGCCACAGCTTTGACGCGGCCAGACAGGGCTACTTCAACTTCCTGGTCGGCAAGGGGACGGTTTTTGAAGCCGACAGCGCAGAAATGGTGGCGGCCCGCTTCGACTTCCTCTCCGCGGGGCATTACCAGCCGCTGGCCGATGCCGTGGCCGGGCTCGCCACACCGGCGCTCCGGGAGGCCCCCGCCGGCCGGCCTCTCGTGCTCGACGCCGGAACGGGCACCGGCCACTACCTCAGGGCCGTGCGGGACCGGGCCGCGGAGAACGCCGTCGACGTCGTCACCGTGGTCTTTGCGCCGCGCAACGCGCCCGAGTTCGCCCGGGTCCTCCGCCCCGGCGGCCGCCTTGTCGTGGTCACACCGCGGCCCGGCCACCTGGCGGAGGTTGCCGGGCCGGCCGGGATGCTGGGGATCGAGCCGGCCAAAGACGAGCGGCTCGCCGCGTCCCTGGGCCAGCACTTCGCGCCCGTCGCAGCATCTGATCTGGACCTGGCATTGACCCTTGGCCCGCGCGACGTCGCCAACCTGGCCTACATGGGACCGGCCGGCCACCACCTGGACCGAGCCGCACTGGTAGCCCTCGAGGCCGCGCTTCCGGAGCGGACCTCCGTCTCGGCCCGCTTCCGGATCAGCGTCTTTCAACCCATCCGCTGACCATTCCCGCTCCCGCCGCTTCGCGGGTGCCGTCAGGTACGCCCTGAAACCACCCCCGGGAGGGGACGGGGGCGGAAGGCCAGGCCGGGGAATCGACCCGCGAAATAACGACTTGGCCACTTTGGCCATCAATTCCCTACCGCCGGTCCCAGCTATTGCCTTTCCGCTTAGGATGGAATCACAGTTACTGGGGACCTGTGCCTGCAGCTCCCGGAACTCTAGGGGGAATTGATGTCTGAATGGCTGATCGAGAATTGGTGGGCGTTGTGGCTCACGCTCTTTCTCCTGTTTGCCGTGGTCGAGATGATCACACTCGATCTGTTCTTCATCATGCTCGGCGGCGGCGCCCTCGCCGGGCTTGTGGCGGACTTCGCCGGCGCCGATCCGTGGCTGCAGATCATCGCCTTCTGCGTCGTGTCCCTGCTCATGATCGGCTTCGTCCGGCCGGTGGCCCTCAAGCATCTCCACCGGGGACCGGCGGATCAGCGCACCAACATTGAACGCCTCATCGGCGAATCCGCCGTCGTCATGGAGGCTGTGAGCGAAAACGGCGGGCTCGTCAAGATTGGCGGGGACGTCTGGAGTGCGCGGTCCGAATCGGGAGTGCTGGCGCCCGGACAGCAGGCTGTGGTCAGTGCCATCGAAGGGGCCACCGCGATCGTGGCTCCGCAACCGGAATCCGCCGTCCAATAAAGGGCGCTGTCCGGCGGGCACTGCTGTCCGGCCGGTGCGGCGCTGCCGGCGCGAGACTAAAACAAAACAACTGGGGAATAGGTGATGTATGAATATCGCAGTCGCAATTGTGCTGCTGGTACTAATTGTGTTTGTAATTATTGTGCTGGTCCGGTCGGTCCGGATCATTCCACAGGCCCGTGCCGGCGTCGTTGAACGGCTGGGTAAATACCAACGCACCCTGAATCCCGGACTTACCCTGCTGATCCCGTTTGTGGACCGCCTGCTGCCATTGCTCGACCTGCGGGAGCAGGTGGTGTCCTTCCCGCCGCAGCCGGTCATCACCGAGGACAACCTGGTGGTCTCGATCGACACTGTGGTCTATTTCCAGGTCACGGACGCCCGGGCCGCCACCTACGAAATCGCCAACTACATCCAGGCAGTGGAACAGCTGACCACCACCACTCTGCGCAACGTGGTTGGCGGCCTCAACCTGGAGGAAGCGCTGACCTCGCGCGACCAGATCAACGGCCAGCTCCGCGGCGTCCTGGACGAGGCGACCGGTCGCTGGGGCATCCGGGTCTCCCGGGTCGAGCTCAAGGCGATCGATCCGCCCC
>NZ_CAKKMM010000832.1:0-2240 GCF_918698205.1 Microbacterium sp. Bi128
CTGCCGTTCCTGGCCAGGGACGGGCGGGCCACGGCGGCGGACATTGCCCGCGGCCTCGGCAGGCACCCGGCCACCGTCCAGCGCCAGCTCAACCGTGTGCTCGCCAGCGGCATCCTGTCATTCCGGTGCGAGGTGGCCCAGAAACTCTCCGCTTTCCCCGTGACCTGCCAATGGTTCGTCAACGTCCCCGCCGGGCGGCACGAGGCCGCCGCCGCCGAGCTGAGGACCATGCGGAACGTCCGGCTCAGCGCCTCCACCACGGGGCCCACGAATTTCGTGATCATCATGTGGCTGCAGTCCCTGGCGGACGTCATGAACATCGAGGTGGCGCTGCAGCAAAAAGTGCCCGGGATCGAGCTCGTGGAAAGCGTCGTCATGCTGAGCACCGTCAAGCGTGTGGGCTGGATGCTGAACCCGGACTCCAGGGCCAGTGGCGCCGTCGTGGTTCCTGCCCAGGGGTTCGACGAGGCGGGCTGACGGCGGCGGACCGGCAGCTGATGGGCCCACCGGCCAGCTGATAGGCCCACAGGCGGGCGGGCTGTGAGGGTCCGGTTGTAAGCTGTGGCACGTGCCCCAGACCGACCCGCCCCATCACCAGGAATCCCGTCCGAAAGCCGTCCCGGAATCGGCCGGCATCTTCCACCGCAGCTACCTGCTGGTGACCCTCGGCGCCTGCGCGCTTGTGTTCCTGGCGGCCTTCGAGTCCCTGGCGGTGACCACCATCATGCCGCTCGTCAGCCGGGAACTGGACGGTGCGGGACTCTACGCCTTGGCCTTCGCCGGGCCGCTTGCCACCGGGGTGATCGGCATGGTGGCCGCGGGCAGCTGGTCGGACCGCAAGGGGCCGGTGGCGCCGCTCCTGGCCGCAGTGGGCATGTTCGTGCTCGGCCTGCTCATCGCCGGTACCGCCGGAACCATGCCGGTCCTCGTGTCCGGACGGCTGGTGCAGGGACTCGGCGGCGGCGGGCTTACCGTGGCCCTCTACGTGGTGATTGCCCGGGTCTACCCGCCGGTCCTGCATCCGAAAATTTTCGCCGCCTTCTCCGCGGCCTGGGTCATCCCGTCCCTCGTGGGACCGTTCGCGGCCGGCGCCGTGGCCCAACTGGCCGGCTGGCAGTGGGTCTTTCTCGGTGTGGTCGGACTGGTGGTGCCGGCCCTGCTCCTGACGGCCCCGGCCCTGCGCGGCCTGAACGGCAGCACGGGCGCCGACGGAGATTCCCCGGCCGCTGAGCCAGGGTCCCGCGGCCGGCCGGGAGGCCTTGCCAAGTTGGCGCTGGCGGCACTGGCAGCGCTCGCCGTGCTGGGCCTGAACCTGTCCGCAGCGGTACCGGTCGCCGGCGGGGTGCTGGCGGCGGCCGCCGTCGCCGTCGCGCTCCTGGCCGTCCGTCCCCTCATGCCGCGCGGAACGCTGACCGCCCGGCGCGGCCTGCCGAGCGTGATCCTTACCCGCGGCCTGGCATCCGCGGCGTTTTTCGGCGCCGAGGTCTACCTGCCGTACCTGCTCGTGGAACGCTACGCCTTCGCCCCGACGTTTGCTGGCCTAACGCTCACCGGCGGCGCCATCGCCTGGGCTGTTGCGTCGGCCATCCAGGGCCGGCTGGGGACCCGGCTGGAGCACCGGAGGGCGGTGCGGACCGGATCGGCCCTGGTCCTTGGCGCCGTCGTCCTGGCCCTCGTGACCACGGTGCTGGCCTGGCCGGCCGCGGTCGCGATCGCGGGATGGATCTTCGCCGGGGGCGGCATGGGCCTGATGTATCCGCGGCTGAGCGTCATGACCCTGGCACTCTCCACCAAAGACACCGAGGGTTTCAACAGTTCGGCGATGTCCATTTCGGATTCCCTCGGCGGCGCCCTGGCCCTCGCTGGCACCGGGATCGTGTTCGCAGCGTTCGCGACGGCGGCGCCGTCGGCGTCGTTTGCCGGAGTGTTCGCGCTGACGGCGGTGATCGGGACCGCCGCCGTGGCCGTCGCGCCGCGCGTCGCCGTCGCCCCGGCCGCCGTCACCAAACGCGCGTAGCGGCAAGCACTATGACGGGCACAGCACCATGACGGGCACAGCACCATGACGGGCACAGCACCATGACGGGCACAGCACCATGACGGGCACAGCACCATGACGGGCACAGCACCATAACAAGCATTGCACAGGAGCCCCGGCCGGATGATCCGGCCGGGACTCCTGTGCGCCAGCGCTCCTTTGTTTCAGCGCTCCCCTGTTTCCGCGCGGGGATCAGGCAGCC
>NZ_CAKKMM010000833.1:0-2238 GCF_918698205.1 Microbacterium sp. Bi128
GGACATCAACGGGGAGCGCGGGAGAAACCATGCCCCTAGCTCACCGCAGCCCGGGTCGGAAAACCAGCCGGGCCGCCGTCGGACTGTCCGGAATCCCGGAAACTGAGCTTAACAACGGTTAAGCAGCGCCGGGTGGGCCAGGCCGGGGGGGCGTGGCCCACCCGGCGGGCGTGACCGCGGGCGGGGCTGCGTTAGTGGATCCCCAGGACGGCCTCGATCGGGCCGATCGCGAAGAAGAGCAGGAACGCGGACGCCACGGCCCACATGAGCGGGTGCACCTCGCGGGCCCGGCCCTCGAACAGGCGGATCAGCACGAAGCTGATGAAGCCCGCGCCCAGGCCGTTGGCGATCGAGTACGTGAACGGCATGAGGGTGAAGGTCAGGAAGGCCGGGATCGCGATGCCCCAGTCCTGCCAGTCGATCTTGCCCACCTGGGAGACCATCATGAAGCCGACCACCACGAGGGCGGGGGCCACGGCCTCGAACGGCACGAGGTTGATCAGCGGGGTGAAGAACATCGCCACAAGGAACAGCAGGCCGGTCACGACCGAGGCCAGGCCGGTGCGTGCGCCTTCGCCGATGCCG
The DNA here is from genome assembly GCF_918698205.1 of Microbacterium sp. Bi128. NCBI lineage: Bacteria > Bacillati > Actinomycetota > Actinomycetes > Micrococcales > Microbacteriaceae > Microbacterium > Microbacterium sp. Bi128. The sequence goes on from NZ_CAKKMM010000833.1 coordinate 586, forward strand.
GCACCGGACTCGACGTAGATCTGGTTCGAGGAGACGGAGGCGCCGCCGCCGATGATCGCGCCCAGGGCGTCCACCTGCAGCACGCGGTCGACGTCGGGGATGTTGCCGTCCTTGTCGATGGTGCCGGCCTCGGTGGCCAGGCCAACCATCGTGCCCATGGCATCGAAGAAGATGCTGAGCAGGATCACGAACGCCAGCAGGGTCGCCGCGACGAAGCCGAGGTGTTCAAAGGCGCCGAAGGGGTTGGCCTTGCCGATCAGGGACAGGTCCGGGGCCGCCCACTCGGAGAACTGCGGTGCCACGAGGGACCAGCCCTGCGGGTTGTGGTTCTTGCCGTCAAAGCTGGGCCCGATGTGCAGGATGGATTCCAGGATCACGGACAGGATGGTCGAGGCCACGATGCCGATCAGGATGGCGCCCTTGACCTTGCGGACCACCAGCGCGATGGTCAGGATCAGGCCGAAGACGAACACGAACGTCGGCCAGCCCAGGAGCTTGCCGTCGAAGCCCAGGCCGACCGGGACGGTGGTGCCGGCGACATCGGGGACGCGGCGCACGAAGCCCGCGTTGACGAGACCGATCAGGGCGATGAACAGGCCGATGCCCACCACGATCGCGGTCTTCAGCCCCTCGGGTACGGCCTTGAACACGGCCGTCCGGAAGCCCGTGAGGACCAGGATCAGCATGGTGATGCCCGAGAGCATCACCAGGCCCATCATGTCCGGCCAGGTCAGGCCGGGGTTCGTGGCCACCGTGACGGCGACGAACGCGTTGACGCCGAGCCCGGTGGCCAGGGCGAAGGGATGCTTGGCCCACGCGCCCATGAGGATGGTCAGGATGCCGGCCACGAACGCGGTGACGGCGGCGACGGCGGGGAAGCCCAGCGTGGCGCCCGAGGAGTCCGGCCCGGAGAGGATCAGCGGATTCAGCACCACGATGTAGCTCATGGCGAAGAACGTGGCGAACCCTCCGCGGATCTCGCGCGAGACGTTCGACCCCCGCTCGGATATTTTGAAATACCGGTCGAGTGCCGAGCCCTGCTTGAGCATTAGGTCTTGCATTAGTCCTCCGGGAGTGATGGGTGTTGCATATATCTTATTTGGCGCCCGAGGGCCAACCCTGCGTTTTCGCCTAGTCTGTAAGGAAGCCAACACTAGGAGTAGCCTGCCCATGCGCCGTATCCGCCAGCTTCGCAGTGCCCTGCTGGGCGCCGTCGTCCTTGTGGCCGTCCTGCTGGGAGCAGTGAGCCCGGCGTCGGCGCACGACTCCGCGGAGTCCACCAGCCCGGCTGCCGGAGCAACCGTCGCGGCACCGCCGGAGCAGGTCACGGTCACGTTCAACCACAATCCGCTTGCCCTGGGGTCGCAGATCGTGGTCAATGATGCCACCGGCGCCAACTGGTCGGACGGTCCCGTGGAAATCGTGGACAACGTCGCTGCGCAGAAGCTGAAGTCCGGCGCCCCTAAGGGGCAGTACACCGTGCACTGGCGGGTGGCCAGTTCCGACGGCCACCCGATCGAGGGCAGCTTCACCTTCACAGCGACGGCGGCTGCGGCAGGCACGACGGCGGCTGCCGCGGTCCCCACGATGGGCACCGCCCAGCCGGGGACCACGCCCGCGCCTGCCCCTGCGCCGGCCGGGTCGCAGCAGTTT
>NZ_CAKKMM010000834.1:0-2237 GCF_918698205.1 Microbacterium sp. Bi128
CGTAGCCCTGCAGCCACGGCTGCTGGTCCACGGTGAACAGAACTGCACCATCCACGATCTTCTGGGCGAGCTCCGCGTTGAGGTCGAAACTGGCAACCTTGGCAGAGCTGCCGGCGTCAGTGACCGACTTGAGGAGAGTCAGGGTGATGGGGGCGCCGAGGCCGATGATGACGTCGGCGTCCTTGGAAGCCTGAAGCTTGGCAGTCGCGGTGGACTGAACGGAGGTCATATCCTTGCCGTCGACGTAAAGGATCTCCGTTCCGGGAACCTTCGCCTTGACGCCCGCGCACCGTGCTTCAAGTCCCACGTGGCCCTGTTCCTGAATCACGCAGACCGGGTGCTTGTAGCCGTCCGCGGCCAGCTTGGTGCCCACGGCTTGACCGGCGAGCTGCTCGTTGGAACCGAAGTGGGTGAATGCTCCGAGCTGGGAGGAGACCGATTCACCGGCGTTGAGGCTCACAATCGGGATGCCGGCGTCGGAGGCCTTCTTCAGGACGTCCTTGAGGGCTTCGGGCTTGGCGAGCGTGACCGCGATGCCGTCGACCTTCTGGTCAATGGCCTGCTGAATGAGCTGGGCCTGGCGCCCGGCTTCGGGATCGGACGTATAGAGGAGCTCAACGTTGTCCTTCGCCGATGCCTCCTCGGCGCCCTTGCGAACAATATCCCAGAAGGTGTCACCGGCTGCGGCGTGCGTGATAAGGGCGACCTTGATGCGGGAGGTGCTGGCTGCCTGGCCTCCGCCAGCCGCATTGCCTGAGTCTGCGGGCTTGCCGCCGGTGCTCGAACACGCGCTCAGGGCCAGCATGGGTACAACGGCCGCCACGAGGGTCGCCTTCCGCCACGAGAACTTGGTCACGATCAATCTCCTTTGATTCCGGGCCACGCCGGCCGCTTCATCGCGTCGGTCCATGAGCCATCTACAACCGATCATGGTGACTCCAATCACAGTTGTCAATAGTTTGTCCTGACATTAGGATGTTTGGACGTAACGAAGTGTGATCGGAATGTCCCATTCGCGGGGCTTGACGGGCCAGCGCCGACAGCCCGACCCCCGCAAACAAGGCCCGTCACAGCAGCCCTTGGCACCTCTTGGCAGCCCTGCTACTATCAGAAAAAGGCAGTATGTCCTATCAAGCGAACATACACTGACATACGCGGGCAGGCCGGCACGACGACCGCCGCGGAGCACAAGGGAGCATGCCCAGTGGCGAATCAACTGAATCTGCGGATCGACCGCTCTTCCCCGGTGCCGCTGTACCACCAAGTGGTCCAGGGCATCGAGGCAGCGATCCACACCGGGCTGCTGGAACCCGGCAGCAGGCTGGAAAACGAGATCGACCTGGCCGCCCAGCTGAACCTGTCCCGGCCCACGATGAGAAAAGCCATGGACGAGCTGGTCCGCTCGGGCCTCCTGGTCCGCAAGCGCGGCGTCGGCACCCAGGTGGTGTCCAGCCAGGTCCGCCGCCCACTGGAACTCTCCAGCCTCTACGACGACCTGAGCAACAACGGCAGCAAGCCCACCACCGACGTGCTCAGCTTCTCGCATGAGGAGGCGGACGGCGCGATCCGGACGGCACTGCAGCTTCCGGCCGGCGCCAAGGTCTACCACTTCACCAGGCTCCGGAAAGTGGGCGGCAAGCCGCTGGCCCTGATGGAGAACTGGGTGCGGGACGACATCACCGCCATCGACGAGGCAAGCCTGGGCTCGCAGGGCCTCTACGCCATCCTCCGCAACGGCGGCGTGAACTTCCGGCTTGCCTCGCAGCGGATCGGCGCCATGATCGCCAATGACTACCAGGCGCCGCTGCTCGAGACCACCCCCGGCTCCGCCCTGGTCACCATGGAGCGGACCGCCGTGGACGACACCGGACGCATGGTGGAAACCGGCCACCACGTCTACCGGGCGGATTCCTACAGCTTTGAGATGACGCTGGTCCAGAGGTAAGCGTCCAGAGTTAGGCGCCAGCGACGGGCGCAACCGGCTCCAACCCGCACACACACGCGCCTGACTCCGGCGCGACAACGAAAGGGCAGCTTCCATGGCCAACTGGGTCTATCCGCTCGGCACCGCAGCCGAAGGCAAGTGGGACATTTCCATCGGGACGTCCGATTCCGGACTGGAGGTGGACGGCTGGGCGCATACCGGGCTGAAGGTTGCCACGCTCGCTGCCGGCGGCGCCGTCAGCCTGGACGCGGCGGAGGAGGAACGCATCGTGATCCCGCTCAACTGCTCTTGC
>NZ_CAKKMM010000835.1:0-2237 GCF_918698205.1 Microbacterium sp. Bi128
CGCTCAGCCCTGCGTTGGGCAGCGTCCAGATAGTCCTCGCGCGCCGCATCAAAGACCTCGTGAGGAAGACTCAGCGTTGCACGGCTCAACTGGCGTCCTACCAGCAGATCGCTGATTGCCCCCGGGATCTCCCGCGTCCCCCGAGCACCTTTCCCGGACCGCCTGAGCTGCACGCCCTGCTCCGTGAGCCGCATCCCCCAGGATGAGTCGACCTCAGCAAGGCTGGAACCGACCAGGACCGCTATTGCCGTCTCTACCCGTTCCCGGGAAGGGACGTCGGCCTGCAGCATGTCCCACCCCGGCAGCAGCGCACGGAGCGACGAGGAGCGCCTCCCATCATGCAGCAGGGTCACGAGCGTTGCAGCGTCATCCATGTCTATGCGGTCCACGCCGTTCAGGCTAGCGCACTCCGAGCCGCCACCGCCTCGGGAACAATCACCGTCTCGGAAGAACGTTAAGTTCCCCAACACTTCGGCCGAGGATTCCCGGGAGGTACCGGAGCTGACTCAGACGTTAAAGCGGAACTCCACCACGTTCCGTCACCAAACAACCCGTTGTAGAACAGGGGGTACGCTGACGAACATACTGGTCGACCATCACGAGATCCGGATTTCGACGGCTACTGCGACCCCATGGTCCGCCGGCTGCTTGAGGACTAATGTTCCCTAGCGTCGCAGCGAGCGGCCAATCTGGCTGATAGCGGCATCATAGGCCACATCCCAGATCCAGCCAGCAGCCGGTGCACCGGCCAGCTCCAGTGACACCAGCCCGTGGACTTGGCCCCACACGACGGCGACCATCGAGGCGATCTCGTCATCCGCTGCTCCGGGCAGCGCTGCGGCAACCGCGGCGAACAGCGGCGCGATCGACGGCTCAGTGGCACCCGGCGTCGGCCGACACGGCACCTGGCCGGCCAGTGAGCCGCCGAACATCAGGCCGTAGAGGATCGGATGCTCCAGTGCCCAAGTTCGGTAAGCCCGGCCCAATGCTTCGAGGCCGGCAGCGGCGACCTCTTGTTGGGAGGCAGCAAAGGAAGCGAAGCCATCGTCGAGCACGGCAGTCAACAGCTCCGCCTTGCCCCCGAAGAGCGAATACACCGCCGTCGTCGACGTCCCAGCGGTAGCGGCAATACTGCGCAGCGATAAGGAGGCGGCGCCGTCGCGGGCGATGAGGGAGGCTGCGCTGTCGAGCAGCCTGCGACGCAGGGTCTCATCGTGGACTATGGGTCTTGCCATAGGACAAGTATGGCATAACACTGTTCTGTAACAGCGTTATGAATAGGAGAAGCCCATGTCGGAGCAAGTGCACGCAGGACGTTTCACTGCCGATCCCGGAGGCGGCCCGGTGACAATCTTCCTGATTGGGATGCGCGCCAACCGGTGGTGGAAATTCGGGAAAGTGGCAAGGGTGGGGGCGGCCATGCCCAGGATGCTTGCCCACCTGGCCAAGACGCCGGAGGCTGGATTGTTGGGCTACCAGCAATGGTTCGGGCGGACGACCATCATGGTCAGCTACTGGAGGAGCCCGGAGCATCTGCAGCGGTTCGCGGCCGACCGGTCGGCGCCGCACCTTGAGCCCTGGCGCCGATTCATGCGCGAATCCGCCGGTACTGGCGACATCGGCGTATGGCACGAAACCTACGAGACGATGCCCGGTGGCAGGGAAAGCGTGTATAGCGATATGCCGGTCTTCGGGCTGGCAGCCGCTACCGGTCACGTACCAGTGGGAGCGGGACTGAACACCGCACGCCAGCGCTTGGAGGCAGACGAGGTAAGTTGGCGTCTGTCCGAATGAGCCGTCTAGATTGCAGTTTCTCACTGTGCAAGGTCCCCGGCCAATAGTGAAGGCAGAGCCTGTTGATTGGAGTCATCGCCGCGATTCTCCGCCACGGACGGCGACCCGGCACGCTTCCGGTGAACCCGGCGCAGCAAGCCTCACCACCGTGCGAACGGGCCGCAGCACTCCCGAAACAAATCCAAAGTTCCTACGAGGAGAAGAAACTAAATGCCGACTTTCAACGGCCCCGAAACAGGACCCGCTGTCGCCCATTTCGAAACACCGCGCCTTCATGCCCGCCCATTCCATCCGGCAGATGCAGAAGCCTTTGCCGCCTATCGCGCCCAGCCCCAGGTCGAGCGGTACCAAAGCTGGAGCAATTACACCCTTGAACAAGGTCGCACCCTCATCAACTCGATGCAAAACATCCAGCCCGGCATACCGGGAGAGTGGTACCAGTT
>NZ_CAKKMM010000836.1:0-2236 GCF_918698205.1 Microbacterium sp. Bi128
GCGGCCACCTTCCGGCCCTCGACGAGGCGAAGCCCGTTCTTCAATTCCACGTTCAGCAGGCCAGCCGGTCCATGGCAGACCGCGCCCACCAAGCCGCCGGCGTTGTAGACGCTGGCCACCAGATTCTGCAAGCCTTCGCTGCCCGGGAAGTCCCACATCGTGCCGTGGCCGCCCACCAGATAAACGGCGTCGTACTGGTCGGGATCAACGACGTCGACGCGGGCAGTGTTGTAGAGGCCGGCGCGCGTGGTCTCGTCCTCCGTGAAGGCGACCTGGATGGGATCTTCTGAGTCCACCTCGTCGCGCGGAGGCTGGCCGCCCTGGATGGACGCGAAGTCGACGAAATGCCCGGAATCCTTGAAGACCTTCCAGGGATGTGCAGCCTCCGCCACGTTGTAGCCGGTCTTCTCTCCGGTATCGCCGATCTCGGAAACGCTGGTCAGTACCATGAGGATTTTCTTCATGAAGTGCTCCTTTCGTCCAACTTCCACCCTACGCCCAGCCCAATTCGGGCCTTCCTTCCCCGCTGTCTTTTGCCTGCCGGCAGGCTTGCTTGGCACTTGACCATTGAGGCAGCGCCCTAGAGCCTTGGGGCATGACAACTCGATACCACTTGGGCCTCGCAGCCGCTGCAGGGTTGGCGCTGCTGTGCGGGTGCGCGATGCAGGGGGATCCGGCAAGTGGGACCCCGGCCAAGCCAACAACGATGGCCGCCTCAGGCTCGCCGTACAGTCTCTACACACACTGCGGCATCCATGAAGCGCTCGTGCAGGGCACCTATTTCGTCGCGGACGAAGCGCTGGACGACGGCCACGGCAACCCGCCTGAAGGCTGGAAAAACCCCTACCAGCCCGGCGCCATCATCGTGACCGGCCCAAAGGCCATCTTCCGCGATGACGTCGGCCACACGGTGACCTTCCATGCCCGCCCTGGCGCCACAGGTTTCCTCAACACCTGCTCCTAAAACGCAGGCACCGGCACCCGAAGCCAAAACCGACTAGTCGTCGCAGTTCTGCAGGACCCAGTTCTGAGCACGCCAGATGACGTTCTAGAGGTTGTAGGGTGCGTCGAGCGCTGCCAGCCGTTCACAGCTCCCCCTCCAGTTGCTCCATCTCCAGGCACGCGTCCTCGTAGGAGACGTCGCCGTTCCGGAATGCCTGCTCGAGTTCCTTGGCCCTGTGCCGTGAATGGGCCGTGCTCAGTGTTCCCGTGAGGCCAGCCTCCAGATAGTCGAACCTGGAGTGCGTGGGCTGCTGGTCGCGGGCGTGGTCGCTTGCGGGGACGTGCCGGCGGATTGTCGCGCGGAACCAGGCGCCAGGGTGCATTAGGCGATGCGCATAGGCTCTGGGGTCGACTAGGTACATGCTTCCATGGTTCAACTCCCTGCTGAGAAGACCATGAGTTTCCTCTGAGTGATCGGGGCAAACGACCTTCCGGGGCCATCACCACCAACCAGGAGGCCCCGCTTCCCTCGCGCTGGCAGGGAGCGGGCCCCGGTCTCCCGCCTACCCGCGGACGATCACGACGTCCAGGGTCCGGGGGCCGTGGACGCCTTCGACGCGTTCGAGTTCGATGTCGCTGGTGGCGCTGGGACCGCTGATCCAGGTCTGCGGGCGGGTGCCGTCGAGCCGGCGGAGGGCCTCCGGCAGGATGGCGGTAATGTCCCCGGCCCGGACGATGCAGATGTGCCGGTCCGGGACGAGGCTGATGACCCGGCGCCCCTGGTCCGGTGCGGCATCGAGGATGATGGTGCCGGTTTCGGCGACGGCGACGGCGCTGCCGGTGACGACGGCGTCAATCCCGTCGAGCTCCTCGACGCTGAGCCGCTGCCCGGGGGCGTCCGTGACGCGGCGGCCGGAACCGCCGTCGCGCGCGTCCGCCTCCGAGAACAGCGCCTGGTCCAGACCGTGTGGCACAGCGTAGCGGCCGGTGCCCTCGAGGAGCGCGGCGAGCCGCTGCGGCACCGCGGCGGCTTCCTCGACGAAGACGTTTGCCTTGTAGTCGAGGAGCCGGTCCGTCAGCAGCTCGATCAGCGCTTCCCCGCTCAGCCCGGAGGAGCGCCGGTAGTCGCGGGGCACCTCCGGTACTGCCGGGGCGTCCCGGAGTGCCGACCGGATCCGGTCGAGTATTTCTGCGCGCGCGCTCACGGGTTCTCCTCTGTTCCGGCTGATCCTGGGCCGGCGGTCTCCGTGCCGGGGGCGTCGGTGCCGGCAGCCGGGGGGGCCCCTGAACCGGG
>NZ_CAKKMM010000837.1:0-2234 GCF_918698205.1 Microbacterium sp. Bi128
GGTGTGCACCGTGCCCTCGAGCTTCGGGTGCGGGGTGTCGGTCTTGGCCAGCAGAGCGATGTTCGCCCCGTCGCGCGCGGCCCGCAGGGCGATCGCGAGGCCGATGCCGCGGCTTCCGCCCGACATGAGGATGGTCTTTCCGGCGAGCGTCACGCTGGTCCTTTCGCGGAGCGGGCGGCGAAGGCGGCGACCCGCGCCCGCGCCTCGGGGGTGTCGAAGGCGGCACCGATCGTGGCGGCCTCGTCGGCGAGGTTCTCGGCGAACGTCCGGCCGGCGCCCACGCGCACGAGTCGCGTCGCCTGCCCGAACGCCGCGGTCGCGCCGTCGAGCCAGAAGCGGGCGATCGCCTCGACCCGCGCCGACAGATCCACGGATGCCACGACCTCGGCGACGAGTCCCCAGTCCCGGGCCTCGGCGGCGTCGAGCATGCGGTCCTGCAGAAGCAGCTGCAGCGCCCGGCGCTGGCCGATCGCCGCGGGCAGCAACGTCGAGACCCCCAGGTCGGGGGTCAGCCCGATGTTGGCGTACCGGCTGACGAAGCGCGCGTTCTCGCTCGCCACGACGTAGTCGGCGGTGAGCATCAGCCCGAGGCCCCCGCCGGCGACCGCGCCCTGGACGGCGGCGACCATCGGCAGCGGCGCCTCGACGAAGGTCCGGATGCCGTCGTGGATCGCCTCCGCGGTCTCGGTGACCTCGGAGCCCGAGGCGCCCGTCGTCGCCATCGCCACGACGTCGCCGCCGGCGCAGAACGCGGGGCCCGTGGCATCCAGGATGACGGCTCCCACCGCCGGATCGGCGGTCACCTGCTGTGCCACCTCGCGCCAGCGACGCGCCATGGGGAAATCCATGGCGTTGAGCGAGGCGGGGCGGTCGAAGGTGACGCGGGCGAGCCCGTCCGCGACGTGGAGCAGGATGCCGTCGGTCATTTCGGGGCCATCCGGATCGCGCCGTCGAGGCGAATGGTCTCGCCGTTGAGGTAGCCGTTGTCGACGATCGCGAGCACCAGGCGCGCGTATTCGTCGGGGGCGCCGAGGCGCGACGGGTACGGCACCTGCTGGCCGAGCGAGTCCTGTGCGGCCTGCGGCAGGCCCTTGAGCATGGGGGTCTCCATGATGCCGGGGGCGATCGTGACCACCCGGATGCCGTGGCGGGCGAGCTCGCGCGCGATGGGCAGGGTCATCGCGTGCACGCCGCCCTTGCTGGCGGAGTAGGCCGGCTGCCCGATCTGCCCGTCGAAGGCCGCGACACTGGCGGTGTTGACGATCACGCCGCGGTCGCCTCCCTCGCTCGGCTCGTTCGTGGCCATGAGCGCCGAGGTCTGGGCGATCACGTTGTACGTGCCGACGAGGTTGATCCGCACGAGCCGCTCGAAATCGGCGAGCGGGGTGGGACGCAGGTCGCGATCGAGCACTTTCGCGGGAGGGGCGATTCCGGCGCAGTTCACCACGACGCGCAGGGGGCCGGCGGCGGCGGCGAGGGCCGCGGCGGCAGAGACCTGCTCAGGATCGGTCACGTCGGCCGCAGCGAACGCCCCACCGATCTCGTCGGCGATGTCGGCACCCGCCGACGAGGGCAGATCGACGATCGTGACGTGCGCGCCGGCGGCGGCGAGGCGGCGCGCGGTGGCCAGGCCCAGGCCGGAGGCGCCGCCGGTGACCAGGGCGGATGCACCCGTGATGTCCATGCGTTCTCCTTCGAAGCAGAAACCGAGTGTCACTCTACCCGGGACTCAGGATCGCGGTCGCCACACCCGAACCCGGCCACGGGTGCGCACGGGGTGGGTGCGCACGGCACCGGTGGACGCGCCGTCCGTGAGCAGGGCGAGTTCGTCGGCGCTCCACCCGTGCGCCGTACGCAAGCGCTCCGTCAGGGTCGCGACGGCGTGCGGAACCGCCACTTCGACCCCGCGCGGCACGTTCACGGCGTCGGGGTCGATCACACGCGCCGCATGACGCAGATCGCTCTCGAGTCCGCGCACACGGTCGGCCCCGTACGCAGCGGACGCGAGACGCCAATCGCCCACCACGACGATCGCTCCCGCGGGCCGGTCCGGGCGCGGCGCCGGCACGCGCACGACCGCCCCGCGCAACTGCGCGACCGCGATGCCGATGCCGAGCACGACGAGCGCACCGACGATGGTGGCGGGCACGAACGAGAACGCGGCCGCATACGGCGGCGAACCCCAGCCGGTCACACCGGCGACCACGAGCCGCAGCACCGAGAAGACGGCATAC
>NZ_CAKKMM010000838.1:0-2233 GCF_918698205.1 Microbacterium sp. Bi128
GGGCTGGGACCTGGCCGAGGGCGACGACCTGCACCCCGAATCAAACGTGGCAAAGATGCACGCAGGACAGCCGCTGACCGACGAGGACCGGTGGCCCTGGCTCGAAAGCATTGCGGACTGGATCCGGGCCCACACCGGCGCCGGGAATCCCGGCGTCGTGACCTGTTCGGCGCTGAAGAAGCGCTACCGGGACGTTCTGCGCGGCGAAGGGGTGGTTTTCGTGTTCCTCGAGGGATCACGGGACAAGATCTCCGACCGGCTGGCCTCCCGCCACGGGCACTTCATGCCCCCGGCCCTGCTGGAGTCCCAGTTCGACGCGCTCGAAGCCCCCACGGCAGACGAAAACTTCATCTCCCTGTCCGTCTCCGCAACGCCGGCGGAAGAAGCACAGGAAATCATCACCCGACTTAATCTCGACGCCGCCGACGCCAGGCCCTGAGCCTTCCCGCGTTTCGCCGCGACCAAGGAATTTTGTTTGTGAAATCACTGATAGCAATGCAGCTTCCGGCTGCCGTTGAGGCCGGGACCGGCGTCAATACCCAACTACTGATCATCGCGGGTCTGGGCATCGCCCTGCTCGTGGTCCTGATCGCCAAATTCAAGTTCCACCCCTTCCTGGCCCTGATTCTGGGGTCAGGATTCGTCGGCCTCGCTGCCGGTGTGGAACCGGCCAAGGTGATCATCAACTTCGAGGACGGCGTGGGCGGCGTCCTGAAGGAAGTCGGTCTGTTGGTCGCCCTCGGCGCGATGCTGGGCAAGCTGCTCGCGGACTCCGGCGGCGCGAACCGGGTGGTCGACACCCTCCTGGCAAAGGCCACCGGAAACAAGCTGGTCTGGTCCATCACGCTCGTAGCCGTGATCATCGGCCTGCCGATGTTCTTCGAGATCGGTCTCGTCCTGCTGCTGCCGGTGATCGTCCTGGTCACGCAGCGCTCCAAGATGCCCCTGATGCGCATCGCCATCCCGGCGCTGGCCGGCCTGTCCGTGCTGCACGGGCTGGTGCCGCCGCACCCGGGACCGCTGATCGCGATCAGCGCCGTCAAGGCTGAACTGGGCACCACACTGGCCCTCGGCATCCTCATCGCCGTCCCCACGGTGATTATCTGCGGCCCGCTCTTCTCCCGCCTGGCGGCCCGGTGGGTCCCGGTGGGTGCCCCCGCCGTCGCCGGCGGCGTCGATACCGTGCACGGCGCGGACATGGAGGGCGTCAAGCGCCCGCCGAACTTCACCGTCACGCTGTTGACCATCATCTTCCCGGTGGTCCTCATGCTGCTCAGGGCCGTTGTGGACATCATCTGGCCGGACCCCAAGACGGCCCCCGCGATCCGGATGTTCTTCGACTTCGTCGGGCAGCCGCTGGTGGCGATGACCCTGGCCGTCCTGCTGGCCATGGTGACCTTCGGCTACGCCGTGGGCCTCAACGGCGCCAAGATTACGAGCAAGATCGCTGCCAGCCTGGGCCCGATCGCGGGGATCATCCTGATTGTCGGCGCAGGCGGCGGCTTCAAGCAGACGCTGATTGGTGCCGGTGTGGGTGACTCGGTGAAGGCCTGGGCCGAGGGGACCAACATGTCCGTGCTTGTGCTCGGCTTCATCGTGGCCGTTGCCCTGCGCCTGGCGACAGGCTCAGCCACCGTCGCCACCGTGACGGCCGCCGGCATCGTGGCACCGCTGGCCAGCTCGCTGTCGCCGACGCACGCCGCCCTCCTGGCCCTCGCGATCGGCGCGGGCTCGCTGTTCTTCTCGCACGTGAACGACGCCGGGTTCTGGCTCGTCAAGGAGCTGTTCGGACTCACTGTGGGCCAGACCTTCAAGACCTGGTCCGTCATGGAAACGCTGATCTCCGTGGTGAGCTTCGGCCTGGTCATGCTACTCTCGCTGGTCATTTAGCCGGGCGGGAAGCCGGCTTGCCGGGACGTCCGCCGGCCACAACACAAAGCCGCCCGGGCCTTGAGTCCTTCTACGGAAGGAGTCAAGGCCCGGGTGGCTTGCTGTCTCCTGCGGGTGGCTTGCTGTCTCCTGCGGGTGGCTAGGCGTCCAGCGGTGCGGCGGCGACGGTCGGCAGGGTAGGCGACGCGGATCCGCCTTCGGGCTCCACGGTGATGCCCAGCGCGGCCGCGGAACCGATGCCCTTGACCACCGCGGGCTTGGACAGGGCTTCAGCGTCCATGAGGCCCTGCGAGACCGGGGCCGAGCCGTCCTTGGGGATCAGCCACATCTGGTAGACCTTGCC
>NZ_CAKKMM010000839.1:0-2232 GCF_918698205.1 Microbacterium sp. Bi128
TCGCAGTCCTGGGCGCGGCGTTCAAGCCCGAAAGCGACGACGTCCGGGACTCCCCCGCGTTGAGCGCCGCCGCGCAGCTGCAGCTGCAGGGCGCCGTGGTGACGGTCACCGATCCCCAGGCCCTGCCCAATGCCGCCAAGCGCTTCCCCGAACTCCAGCTGGAACCGGACCTGGAGACGACGCTGCACCGGGCCGATGCCGTGCTGCTGCTGACCGAGTGGCAGGCGTACCGGGAGCTGGATCCGCACGCCGCCAAAGCGCTCGTGTCCGCGCCGCGCATCCTGGACGGCCGCAACGTCCTGGACCCTGCCAAGTGGCGGGCGGCCGGCTGGACCTACAAGGGCCTGGGCCGGCCCTGATGTGTTGCCGTCAGGCCGTCAGCGCCTGGCCGAGGGCGTCCTCCGCGGCCACCCAGGAGAGCATGGCGCATTTGACCCGGGCAGCATAACGGGACACGCCCTCAAACGCCGCGGCGTCGCCCAGCACCTCCGGGTCGGCCGGCACCTTCCCGCGCGAGCGCAGCACCTCGCGGAAGCTGTCAATGACGGCGCTGAGTTCCTCGACTGTCATGCCCTCGGCGAGGTCTGTCAGCACGGACGCCGAGGCCATCGAGATCGAGCAGCCGTCGCCGTCCCAGCGCAGCTCACTGACCTTCCCGCCGGCAACGGACACCCGGACCGTGATTTCGTCGCCGCAGGTCGGATTCAGCTGGTGGGACTGGCCGCAGCTGGCCTCCTTGGGCGCGTCCGCGGCGGCGAGGCCGCTGCCGTGCCGGGCCTTGGCATGTTCGAGGATGATCTGCTGGTAAAGCTGGTCAAGACTCATGGATGTCCGTCCTAGGCTTGGAAGTAGGCACGGACATCGGCGACCGCGTTCAGGAACGCGTCCACATCGTCCGTGGTGTTGTAAAGGTACGTACTGGCGCGCGTCGTCGCCGTCAGCCCGAGCCGGCGGTGCAGGGGCTGGGCACAGTGGTGGCCGACCCGCACGGCGATGCCGCGGCTGTCCAGGAACTGGCCGACGTCGTGCGCGTGGACGCCCGCGACGTCGAATGCCGCCAGGCCAATCCGCTCCTGCCCGGCCGCCGGACCCAGCACCCGGATCCCGGGGATGGACTCCAAGCCGCGCACGAGGCGCTGGCCGAGTTCGGCTTCCCAGGCGTGGATGCGGTCCGTCCCGGTTTCGCTGAGGTAATTTACCGCCGCGGAGAGTGCCACGGCCTGCGAAATGCGCTGGGTGCCGGCTTCGAAGCGTTGCGGGCTGGGCAGGAAACCCGCCCGTTCCATCGTGACGGTGGTGATCATGGAGCCGCCGGTCAGGAACGGCGGCATCGCGTTGAGCAGCTCCGAGCGGCCATAGAGGGCGCCGATGCCGGTGGGGGCAAGCATCTTGTGGCCGGAGAACACCGCGAAGTCGACGTCGAGCGCCTTCACGTCCAGGGGCAGGTGCGGTGCGGACTGGCAGGCGTCGAGCACCACGAGGGCTCCCGCGGACCGGGCCAGGGCCACCAGGGCGGCCACCGGGTTGATGGTGCCGAGGACGTTTGACGCGTGCGTGAACGCCAGGACGCGGGTGCGCGGGCCGATGATGCCGGCAGCGGCCTCCAGGTCAAGGGCGCCGGCGTCGTCGATCGGGATGAACTTCACGACGGCGCCGGTCCGGGCCGCCAGCTCCTGCCAGGGGATCAGGTTGGCGTGGTGCTCCATCTCCGTGACCACGAGCTCGTCGCCCGGGGCCAGGGCGAACCGGGCCGCTTCGGGTCCGGCGCCCGGCAGGGAAGCGTTGAGGAAGGAGTAGGTGAGCAGGTTCAGGCCCTCCGTGGCGTTGGAGGTCCAGATCAGCTCATCCCACTCCGCCCCGACGAAGTCCGCCACCGTTTCCCGGGCGTTTTCGAACGCCTCGGTGGCCTCGACGGCGAGGTGGTGTGCCCCACGGTGGACCGCGGAGTTCCGCTGCTCATAGAATTCCTGCTCGGCCTCGAGCACGCTGAGCGGGTTCTGCGAGGTGGCACCGGAGTCCAGGTAGACGAGCGGCCTGCCGTTGACGTGCTGCTGCAGGATTGGGAAGTCGTTGCGGATCCTCAGGACCTCCTCGTTTCCGAGCGCGGCGGCAGAGCGGCGGAGATGGGCTGGGGTGGCAACCATGGCGGAGACTCCTGGATCGGCGTTCGCTGCGGCGTACACCGCGCCGGCCGGGCGGCCAGCGTGCAAAATACGTCACACAGATTAAACC
>NZ_CAKKMM010000840.1:0-2225 GCF_918698205.1 Microbacterium sp. Bi128
GCCCGGAGGCGCTTGGCCCCGGTGAGTGCGGGTTCATCATCCACATGAACAGGGGCGTGAGCCCGTAGCTGACCAGGACCGCCACGACCACCACGGTGCCGCCCATTGTGGGCGTGCCCCGCTTGGTGTGGTGGGAAGTGGGTCCGTCGTCCCGGATGAATTGTCCGTAGCCCTTGCGGACCAGGAACCGGATGAACAGCGGGGTGCCCACAAACGCGAGGAGCAGCGCCATTCCGGCGCCCATCAGCAGTGCAATCACAGCTGTGCACTCCCTTCTGTGGCGGTTGCGGCAGTTCCCTCAGCAGATCGCTCGGGAGAGTCTTGGGTGGCATGTGGGGGTAATGCTATCCGATCCCCCAAGTGGCGCAGCCCGATGCCGTTCGAAGACTTGAACAGGACCAGGTCGCCGGGCTGGAGCTCGGCTTGGAGAAGCTCGTAGGCCTCGTCCGCCGTCTCGGCGAAAACGCATTCGTCGCCCCAGGAGCCTTCGTTGACGGCGGAAACATACAGCGACCGCGCCTCCCGGCCCACCACGACGAGCCGCGAGATGTTCAGCCGCACCACCTGGGTGCCGACTGCCATGTGCTCGCGGATGGAATCCGGGCCCAGTTCCAGCATGGCGCCCAGGACCGCCCAGGTGCGGCGGCCGCGGCCCAGCTCGGCCAGCGTCCGCAGTGCTGCCCGCATGGACTCCGGGTTGGCGTTGTAGGCATCGTTGATGACGGTCACGCCGTCGGGACGCTCCGTGCGCTCCATCCGCCAGCGGCTGGCGGCGGTCTGCGCGCTGAGCGAGGCCGCGATCTGCGCCCCGGGGATGCCGGCCGCGTGCGCCGCGGCCGCGGCCGCGAGGAGGTTGGCCATGTGATGGGCGCCGATCAGCTTGGCCGCGACGTGGTGCCGGGTTGGTCCTTGCGGTGCTTTCCCGTCCGTCACGTCGGCGGGCAGGTAGAGCTCAAATTCCGGGTGGCCGTCGGCGTTCAGGTCCACATCCGCGGCCCGCACCACATCGGCCTGGGCCACGTCGGCCTGGATGGTGGTGTCCTGGCCTGGGCCGGCCGCGCGTGAGGTGTAGCCGAGCACGCGGGCCCGGGTCCGGGTGGCCATCGCGGCGACGCGGGAGTCGTCCAGGTTCAGCACGGCGGTGCCCCCGGCCGGGAGCGCCTCCACGAGTTCGCCCTTGGCCACCGCGATGTTCTCGACGCCGCCGAACTCCCCGGCGTGGGCGGAGCCGACGCCGAGGACGACGCCGATCTCCGGCCGGACCATGTCCGCGAGGTACTGGATGTGGCCGATGCCCGTGGCGCCCATCTCGATGACGAGGTAGCGGGTGTCGAAGTCGGCTTTGAAGACTGTGAGCGGCACGCCGATCTCGCCGTTGTAGGACCCTTGCGGCGCAACTGTGGCACCTTCGGCGCCGGCGGCCGCGAAGATTCCGGCGAGCAGGTCCTTCGTGGTGGTTTTGCCGGCGGAGCCGGTGATGCCGACCACGGTGAAAGCGGCGCCGGCCGCGGCGCGGCTGGCACGGATCCGGCGGACGGCTTCGGCGGCCAGCGCGCCCATGGCGAGGACAGTGTCCTCAACGACGACGGCGGGATAGTCCGTTCCGGCGGCGTCGGCCACTTCGCGCTCCACGAGCGCCAATACGGCGCCCCGGTCAAAGGCTGCGCCGACGAAGTCGTGTCCGTCGGCGTTCTCCCCCGGTTTGGCCACATAGAGGGAACCCGCCGTGGCCTCGCGGGAGTCGGTCACCACGGAGGCGGGGGTAATTCCCGGTTCCGCGGCGAGCCGGCCGTCGGTTATGTCGGCGATTTCCGCCGCTGTAAATGCAATCATCTCGGTTTAGGACTCTATCCGGTGGTCTTCGAGAACGGTGAATCCCCGTGCTGTCAAGGCGTTCCGAAGCTCCACCCGGTCATCCAGTGCCAGGTTGACTCCCTTGACTTCCTGCCAGACCTCGTGACCGCGCCCGGCCACGAGGATGGTGTCCCCGGCTCCGGCGAGCTCTACGGCCTTCAGGATGGCGGCGTCGCGCGGGAAGACCTCCAGGACTGTGCAGTCCAGGCCTTCGTCGTCCTTGGCCGCCAGGGCCCCGGCAAGGACGTCCGCGCGGATGGCCGCCGCGTCCTCGTCGTGGGGATCGTCGTCGCTGACAATCACGGTGTCCGCCAGCCGCGCCGCGATGGCACCCATCGCGGGGCGTTTGCCCTGGTCCCGCTGTCCGGTGG
>NZ_CAKKMM010000841.1:0-2223 GCF_918698205.1 Microbacterium sp. Bi128
TGCCTGACGTCGCCACTGCACGCTGCAGTGGGCTTGTCAGGCAGATGCAGTCTCGGCGCTTCTCGGGGGCGCGGTGCCGCCCCGGCGCACGTGCGGCGGCGTCAGCCGAGCTTGACGGCCGTGCCGTAGGCGACGACCTCTTGGAAGTTCTGCGCGACCTCGCTGGTGTCGAACCGCATCGCGATCACGGCATCCGCTCCGAGCGCCTGAGCCTGCTCGATGAGGCGCTGCTTCGCCTCGTCGCGGCTCTCCTGGAGCTGCTTCGTGAGGCCCTCCAGCTCACCGCCGAAGATCGATTTCAGGCCGGCGCCGAACTGGACGCCGATGTTTCGCGCGCGCACGGTGAGGCCGGTGACCTCGCCGAATACCTCGACGATCTGGCGACCGGGGACGTCGTTCATGGTTGTGACGAGCATGCGGTCAGTGTGACAGTGGCGAGGCCCGCGCCGCCAGCGTTTCCGGCCGCCGCGATGAAACGCGGGCACAATGCTGTGATCGCCCCTTCCCCTCCCGGAGGTTGTCATGGCATCCACTGCCCCGCGCATCGTGATCGTCTCGGGTGCCCGCACGCCCATCGGCTCGTTCGGCGGGGCGTTGTCGAGCGTCGATGCGTACGAGCTCGGGGCCGTCGCGGTCACCGCCGCCCTCGAGCGGGCCGGGGTGCAGAAGGATGCGGTCGACGAGGTCGTCATGGGCTGCATCGCGCAGAACGGGCCGGATGCCTACAACGCCCGCCGTGTCGCGCTCGCCGCGGGGCTGCCGACCCGGGTCCCCGCGTTCACCGTCAATCGCCTGTGCGGGTCGGGGCTGCAGGCCATCTGGTCGGGCGCGCAGGAACTCCGCTGGGGCGGCGTCGACGTCGTGGTCGCCGGCGGCGACGAGAGCATGTCGCGGACGCCGTTCCTCGAGTACGGCGCCCGGGGCAACGCGCGTCTCGGCGACCGGACGCTCCTCGACGGCACGCTCGCGATCCTCACCGACCCGTTCAGCGGCCGGCACATGGGCACGACCGCCGAGACCGTGGCATCCCGATACGGGGTGTCGCGCGCCGAGCAGGACGCCTTCGCGGTCGAGAGCCAGCGACGGGCGGCCCAGGATGCCAGTCGGGCGGCGTTCGCGGAAGAGATCGTGCCCGTGACGACCGGCGGAAAGCGGCCGGTCGAGGTGGCGGTCGACGAGCACCCGCGCCCCGGGACGACCCTTGAGGTGCTGGCGGGGCTCCGGCCCGCGTTCGAGGCGGGCGGGTCGGTGACGGCGGGCAACTCCTCGGGCATCAACGACGGCGCGGCGGCGACCGTGCTGATGCGCGAGGACGACGTGCGCGAGCGCGGGCTCACGGGGCTGGCGACGCTCGAGGCCGTCACGACGGCGGGGGTCGATCCCGAGATCATGGGGTACGCCCCGGTCCTCGCCCTGCAACGGCTGTGGGAGCAGACGGGGCTGACGCCGGCCGATGTCGACGTGATCGAGCTGAACGAGGCCTTCGCCGCGCAAGCGGTCGCCGTGATCCGCGACGCGGGGCTCGATCCCGAGAAGACGAACCCGTACGGCGGCGCGATCGCGCTCGGGCACCCGGTCGGGGCGACCGGCGCGATCCTCACGGTGCGCGCGGCCCTCACCCTGCAGCGCCGCGACCTCGAGTACGCGGTCGTGACGATGTGCATCGGCGGCGGCCAGGCTCTGGCCGCGCTGCTCCGGCGGTTCTAGCCGCGTGAGGGGTCATTTTCTGTCGCCTGGCCGCGTTCGAAGCGACAAAAAATGACCCCTCACGCGAAAGGGAACGGCCCCCACCCGGAAGGGTGAGGGCCGTTCCGGACCGGTCAGGCCGTGCGGCGCTTGCGCAGGGCGAAGGCGAGACCGCCTGCGACCACGAAGAAGCCGCCCGCGAGCGCGAGGCCCCACGGCGCCTGGGCGCCGGTGGCAGCCAGCGTGCCCTTCGCGAACACCTCGATGGCGAGGGGGCTCAGCACGGCGCCGTCGGCGCGCGTGATGACGACCGTGTGGGCGCCCGGGGCGAGCGTCGAGGGGACGCTCACGCGGAAGGTCACCGTCCCATCGGCACCCGCGGCCGGGATGCCGGTGATGACCGTCGGCGTGCTGTTCAGCGTCGCCGTCAGCTGCTCGCCGGCGTTCAGGCCCGTCACCGTGACCGTGAACGACCCGCCCTGCTCGACGCGCGTCGCGCTCGCCGAGACGCCCACCGCGGCCGGCGACGTCGTCGGC
>NZ_CAKKMM010000842.1:0-2221 GCF_918698205.1 Microbacterium sp. Bi128
ATGTTCGACGGCGGGGCGGAACCAGGCAAGGACGTCACGTTCGTCTTCTCCGACCACGAGGAGGTCGAGGCCGTAAAGAGCGGCCTGGGCCGTCTGGTGCGCAATCACGGCTCCCTGCTCGGCGGGGACTTCGCGATCCTGCTCGAGCCGACCGACGGGACGGTGGAGGGCGGCTGCAACGGCACCAGCCGCTTCGAAGTGACCACGAACGGCGAGGCTGCCCACTCGGCCCGGGCCTGGATGGGCAGCAATGCCATCCACGCCGCGGCCCCGATCCTGGCCCGGCTGGCGGCGTATGAGCCGCAGACCGTGACGGTTGACGGCCTGGACTACCGCGAAAGCCGCAACGCCGTGAAGATCCACGGCGGCACGGCCGGAAACGTCATTCCGGCCAAATGCGTCGTGGAAATCAACTACCGCTTCGCGCCGGACAAGACCCCGGACGGAGCAGAGGCCGTCGTGCGCGAACTGCTGGACGGATTCGACGTCGTGCGCACCGACAGCGCGGCCGGCGCGCGGCCGGGCTTGCACCACCCCGCGGCGGCGTCCTTCGTCGCCGCCGTCGGCGGGGAGCCGAAGCCCAAGTACGGCTGGACCGACGTCGCACGCTTCAGTGAACTGGGCATCCCCGCGGTGAACTTTGGACCCGGCGATGCTCTGCTGGCGCACAAGGACAATGAGCACGTCGAGGCGGACGCCATCCGCGAATGCCTGCGGGCGCTGCGGACCTGGCTGAGCGCTTAGCAAAGGCCAGGAAGCAACGCCCAGGACACCACGACCAGGAAACAAGGCGCAACGCACAAAGGGTCCGGAACCTCCGTGAGGTTCCGGACCCTTTGTGGGTGGGACGGCTTACTTGGCGGCCGGAATACCGGCGACCGGCACGTGCGCCACGCCGCCGGCGGCGCGCTTGGAGCCGCGGCGTTCGAGCCAGATGGCCAGGCGGGAGACCGCCAGGTCGATCGCGATGTAGATGGCCGCGGCCACGAAGAACACCGGGAACAGGTACTGCGGACCCAGGAAGTCAGCCATGACCTGCACGGCCCGGAGCAGCTCGCCGTAGGCGACGATGTAGCCGAGCGACGTGTCCTTTAGCAGCACCACGAGCTGCGCGACCAGGGACGGCAGCATGCGCCGGATGGCCTGCGGCAGCTCGATGGTCAGCCGGCACTGGAAGCTCGTCAGGCCGATCGCCAGGCCGGCCTCACGCTGGCCCTTGGGCAGCGACTGGACACCGGCGCGGATGATCTCGGCGAAAATCGCCGAGTTGTAAAGGACAAGGCCGGCCACGACGGCGATGAACGAGCTGGTGGCAAAGACGAGCAGCACGAACAGCATCATGAGCACGACGGGCATGCCGCGCAGGAATTCCAGCACGATCCGGGTGGGCACCCTGATCCAGGCGTTGTCCGAGATGCGCATCAGGCACAGGAGCAGGCCCAGCGGGAAGGCAATCACGGCCGACACGGCCGCGGCGGCCAGCGTGGCGCCGATGCCGGCGGCGATCAGGGCCCAGACCTCGGGAAGCTGGAAGACCGCCCAGCGTTTGGGGTCGAAGATTCCCTGCTGGGCGAGGGTCACGACTGCCAGGACGAGGAGGCCGCCGATCACGATCACGCCGATGATGGAGCCGATCAGCGAGACCCGGCGGGCTTTGGGGCCGGGGACGTCATAGAGAACAGAGCTCATCGTGCGATCGCCACCTTTCGTTCAACGACGCTGGCGAGGAAGCCAAGCGGGATGGTTATCAGCAGGTAGAAGAATGCGATGCCGACCAGGACCCACATGACGGCGTCGCCGTTGGCATTGGCCAGTTGCTTGCCCTGGCCGAAGAGTTCCAGCACATAGAACGCGCCGGCCACAGAAGAGTTCTTGACCAGGGCAATCAGAATGTTGATCAACGGCGGGATCACGGTGCGCAGGGCCTGCGGCAGGATGATCAGCGAGAGCACCTGGGTGAACTGCATGCCGATGCTGCGGGCGGCCTCCGCCTGGCCCACCGGGACGCTGTTGACGCCGGAGCGCACGGCCTCGGCAATGAAGGCCGAGGTGTAGGCGCTCAGGGCGATGATGGCTGCGACCTCGAACTGCTGGAACGTAACGCCGAGGCGGGGCAGAACCACTGCGGCGAAGAAGAACGCGATGGTCAGCGGGGTGTTCCGGACGATCTCGACGTACGTCATGCTGAAGCCACGCAGCGCGGCGACGGGCGAGACACGGG
>NZ_CAKKMM010000843.1:0-2219 GCF_918698205.1 Microbacterium sp. Bi128
TGGCGGATGTCGCGGCCGATCCTGCCCAACGCGCCGAACTTGAGGCCCTGGCCCAGGACCGCGGGCGGTACGCGGCCGAGATCCTCGACAGGCGCGTTTCCATCCTTGACCTGCTGGAGACGTATCCGTCATGCCAGCTGTCGTTCACCTCGTTCCTGCAACTGCTGACCCAGCTGACCCCCCGGCGGTACTCCATCTCCTCGTCCCCGCTCTGGAGCCCCGACCACGTGACCCTGACCTTCGCCGTCATCCAGGCTCCGGCGTGGTCCGGCCGCGGGGTCTTCGAAGGGGCCTCGTCCACCTACCTCGCCCAGGCCAGGCCCGGGTCAAGGGTCGCGGTTACTGTCCGCCCCTCGAACGCGGCCTTCCACCCGCCGCCGTCCCTGGCGGTCCCGCTCATCATGGTCTGCGCGGGGACGGGACTGGCCCCCTTCCGCGGGTTCGTCCAGGACCGGGCGCTGCGGGCCGAGGCCGAGGAGACGACGCCGGCACCTGCCCTGCTGTTCTTCGGCTGCCGCGCCCCGGACACCGACTTCCTCTACCGCTCGGAACTCGCGTCATGGGCGGACCAAGCCAACCTCGATCTGCGGCCGGTCTTTTCCACCGCACCCGAGGACGGCCTGAAATACGTCCAGGACAGGCTCTGGGCAGACCGGGCCGACGTCGTCGAGCTGGTCCGGCAGGGCGCCACGGTCTATGTCTGCGGCGACGGCAAGCACATGGCGCCGCAGGTCCGGGACACGTGCGCCCTCATTTACCAGGAAGCGACCGGCGCCTCCAAGGCGGAGGCCGAGGCCTGGATGGATGAGGTGGAGCGCACCCACGGCAGGTACGTGGCCGACATCTTCACCTGAGGCCGGCCGGTGCCGCCTAGCGGTGGTTGAACTCCGGCTGCCGCTTCTCGGTGAAGGCGGCCATGCCTTCCTTCTGATCCTCGGTGGCGAACAGCGAGTGGAACACGCGCCGTTCAAACAGCACGCCTTGGGCAAGCCCGGTCTCAAACGCGGCGTTCACCGCTTCCTTGGCCACCATCGCCACCGGCTTGGATTTGGACGCAATCACCTCGGCGGCCTTCAGTGCCTCCTCGACGACGTCCGCGGCGGGGACCACCCGGGACACCAGGCCCGCGCGTTCGGCCTCCTCGGCGTCCATGAAGCGGCCGGTCAGGATCATGTCCATCGCCTTGGACTTGCCCACTGCGCGGGTCAGGCGCTGTGAGCCGCCCATGCCGGGGAGCACGCCAAGGTTGATTTCCGGCTGGCCGAACTTGGCGTTGTCCCCGGCGATGATGAAGTCGCACATCATCGCCAGCTCGCAGCCGCCGCCGAGCGCGAAGCCGGACACGGCTGCCACGACGGGGATGCGGAGCCGGGTGAAGTCCTCCCAGCCGCGGAACCAGTCCGCCGCGTACATGTCCATGTAGCCCTTGGACTGCATTTCCTTGATGTCCGCGCCGGCAGCAAAGGCCTTCGCCGAACCGGTCACCACCACGGCACCGACCCCCGGGTCCGCGTCCATCCCGGCGACTGCCTTCACCAGCTCGTCCATCGTGGCCTTGTTCAGGGCATTGAGGGCCTCGGGCCGGTTGAGCGTCACGAGGCCCACGCGGCCGCGGCGCTCCACCAGGATGTTTGCGTACTGTTCCGTCATGGGTGGTCCCCTTAGGTGGTGCTGGTCTGGTTCTGGTTCTGATGTTGCGCGTTGGCTTCGGTCCGGGACTAGTGCCCGGCCGTGCCTGCCTCGTATTTGCCTGCTTCCGACTTTTCCCGGATGTCGGTGATGATGCCCGAGAAGTCCCGGCCGGCACCGCCTTCCGCGGCAAACGTATCGTAAATTTCGGCCGCGAGCGGCCCGAGCCGGGCCGCGACGCCGGTGCTCTGCAACGCGTTGAGGGCCAGCTTGAGGTCCTTGGCCATGAGCGCCCCGGCGAAGCCAGGCTGGTAGTCCCGGTTGGCGGGGCTCGTCGGGACCGGACCGGGCACGGGGCAATTGGTGGTCAGCGCCCAGCACTGTCCCGAGGCGGCGGAAGCGACGTCGAACAGCGCCTGGTGGGTCAGGCCGAGCTTCTCGCCCAGCACAAAGGCCTCACTGACGGCGATCATCGAGACGCCCAGGATCATGTTGTTGCAGATCTTGGCCGCCTGGCCGGCACCGTGCGCGCCGCAGTGGACCACCCGCTTGCCCATGACTTCCAGCAGCGGCTTGACGGCCTCAAAGTC
>NZ_CAKKMM010000844.1:0-2216 GCF_918698205.1 Microbacterium sp. Bi128
GCCACTATGCCGTGCATCACTCCAACCCCGTGCCAGCAGATCCCCCACATGGCGGGCCCAGGCGCTAGCAGCCAAGCAGTCCGTCGTGTTGTCGAATGCAGGCCGCCACAGGGGCATGACGCGGCAGGATGCCTCCGATGCCCTCTGGGCGAGACTCCGAACCAAGTGTTGTTCGAGGGGTACCGCAACCGGGTCCCGGACGGCTGACGGCTTGCCTGACCCTGAGCCGGCTCATGGATCCCGCCGCGATCATCGCCGGCCTTCCAGCCAACACTGCCGTCTGCCATCTGCCGGGGCGTATGACGAGTTGATGGCCCGACAGCAGCCACCCCGCCGAAATCGTGGCTGAAGGGAACACCTGACGAACGTCAGCTACCTGGAATCAGCGAAGGACCTTGCAACCCGCGGCGGAAGTTGCATGATCTCGTGGTTTGATCGAGCGATTGATTCGGCCGCAGCCTGTTCCCAGGACGTCGAAGCAGCAAGAACTGTCAGGCAACCCCCTGGAGTCACCCTTGCTGTCTGTGCTTACTGAGAGCTCCCCCAGTCGATGTTCGCGATGTCTAAGGTGTTATCGACTCCCCTGAGTTCGCCCGCAATGCATCGGAACGGTCGGCTCGATGCGTCGCGCAGATCCGTGATCTGTATCGGATACCGCTTTCAAGAGCGGCACCTTCCACGACGAACAAGACCGACGCGTGTTCATTGCCTGCCGGAGCCGCCTGGCGAACGTGTTCCCACCCGACGCGATCCCAGGCAGTGTCATCAACGGCCTTCACCCACGCGCGGAATCCATCTTCATGCTCGGAAAGCGCATCCACCCAAGCGTCTTGGTGCTGAAGGGCGTACGCGCCAGGAGGGAGGGCGGGCTTGGCCTGTGTGTGAGCCTCTCCTTCGTGCGTCTTCGGTCGCCAATAGTCCCGGGAACCTGGGCAGCTCTTCAGGGCCTAAAGCAGGAGGCGTAGTAGACGCGCAGGTCCGGCGGTCGTAGCGGCGCGGGCGGTGGTGGTTGCGGGCGATCCGGCCGGAGCGCCGAGCCTAGCGCCGCGGCCGGAAACGCTGTGCCGCCGCCGGCCGGGCGGTGTCCGCAGCGTGCTCTTGACGCGGCCCCGGCCGCAAGGGTAGACAAGGGCCATCCCGGTGCTGTCGCGGGGGTTATGACCGCAGACAGAACGCGGGCAGCGCGGGGACCGTCATGATGAACCACGGCGGAGCAGCGGAGTGAGGTGTGAGCGATGACCGGATTAGTTGCCTTCCGCTTCGTGGCGCTCGGCTGGGCGGCCTACTTCGCCGCGGAAGCAGGGGTTGCGGACGAATGGGCGTACTACTTCGCCGTCTTCGTGATTGTGCTGGCCCAGTGCGCCGGTGTACCGCTTCCCGCCGTGGCCGTCCTGCTTGGAGCCTACGCCTCGGCGCGCCACGGAGACCTGAACCTTGCCGCCGTTATCGCGGTCGGCAGCCTGGGCGCCATGCTCGGGAGCACGATTGGCTACGTACTTGGGCGGGCGGGAGGCCGTCCGCTGATGCTTCGACTCGCACGGCGCTTCCACGCCGACGAGAATCGCATCCTCCAGCTCGAGTCGTTCTTCGATCGGCACGGTGGCAAAGCCTTGTTCTTCGGCCGCTGGGTCATAGTGGTCCGGCTCTGGGGCGCCATTGCCGCGGGGGCCGCCAAGATGCCGTGGCCCAATTTTCTGCTCTGGACCATCACAGGGTCCATTGCCTGGGTCGCGAGCCTCAGTGTTCTCGCCTATTTGGCCGGGGCGCTGGCCAATGCCATCGGTGACGCTCTCGACATCGGCGGTTGGGTGCTGGTCCCCTTCGTCGTGCTTGGCCTGGTGATCGTCTGGCGCCGGCGCAGACGCCGGAAGCTCAGGTCAGCGGGAGGGGCAGGGGACGGCGTGCCCGATGCCGAATGAGGCCGTCCAGGCGCGTCCGGCCTGTACGTTCCTGCAGCAACGCGGGGCCTCCTACAAGGCGGAGCATACGACGTCGTAGGGCCCCTCACCGGCGATCGGGCGCCAGGGGCGATTACCGGCCCGGCCCGGGGGCAGCTGGCCGTGGGCCCGGGCTCCGGGGCCGGGGTCCCGGCCCTGCCGGAGAGGGGGGTTAAATGCGGGAGGACCCCCACCTGGTGGTGGGGGTCCTCGACCGTTAATGGTGTTCCGGCGGTGACCTACTCTCCCACACCCTCCCGGGTGCAGTACCATCGGCGC
>NZ_CAKKMM010000845.1:0-2214 GCF_918698205.1 Microbacterium sp. Bi128
AAGGGTGGCGAAGTCCAGCGGTGCCAGCGAGCGCAGGTCAATGACCTCAACCGAGATGCCTTCGTCGGCGGCCGCCATGGCGGCGTCGCGGGCGGTCTTGACCAGCGGGCCGTAGGCCACGAGGGTGACGTCCGTGCCCTCGGTGACAACACGGGCCTTTTCCATGGACAGGGCGGAGCTCAGGTCGACGCTCTCGTCCACCTCGCCCTTGTCGTGGTAGCGCCGCTTGGGCTCGAAGTACAGGACGGGATCGTCGGAGGCGATGGCTTGCTGGATCATGGTGTAGGCGTCCTGGGGGTTGGACACGCTGATCACGCGCAGCCCCGAGGTGTGGGTGAAGTAGGCCTCGGGCGATTCCGAGTGGTGCTCCGGCGAGCCGATGCCGCCGCCGAACGGGACGCGGATGGTGATGGGCATCTTGACCGCGCCCTGGGTGCGGTAGTGCATCTTGGCGACCTGGCTGACGATCTGGTCGAACGCCGGGTAGATGAAGCCGTCGAACTGGATCTCCACCACCGGACGGTACCCGCGGTATGCCAGGCCGACGGCGGTGCCCATGATGCCGGACTCGGCGAGCGGGGTGTCCACGACGCGGTGCTTGCCGAAGTCTTTCTGCAGCCCGTCGGTGACACGGAAGACACCGCCAAGGGCGCCGATGTCCTCGCCCATCAGGACCACCTTGGGATCGTTTTCGAGGGACTTGCGCAGGCCCGAATTGATGGCTCGGGCAAAGGTCATCTGCGTCATCAGCGTGCACCTTCTTCAGAAGCGGCTTCTGCGGGATCGCCGAAGGAAGCCAGGTAACGGGAGTAGTGCTCCTGCTGGCGGTCCAGCCAGGAGTTGGGCGTGCTGTACACGTGCTTGAAGATATCCAGCGGCTGCGGCTCGGGCATGTTGATGGTGCCGGCCCGGAGTTCCTTGGCCACTGCGTCAGCTTGCGCGGCGACGGCGGCCTCGAGGTCCGCGGTCAGCAGTCCCTTGCGCTCGAGCAGCGACTTCATCCGGCTGATCGGGTCCTTGGCGGCCCAGTCTTCGAGTTCGTTGGCATCCCGGTAGCGGGTGGGGTCGTCCGCCGTCGTGTGCGGGCCCATCCGGTAGGTCACGGCCTCGATGAAGGTGGGGCCGCCGCCGCGCCGGGCACGGTCCAGGGCAATGCGGGTGGCTGCCATGACGGCGAGGACATCGTTGCCGTCGACCCGCATGCTGGGGATGCCGAAGCCTGAGGCGCGGTCCGCGAGCTGGATGTGCGACTGCAGCCGGACGGGTTCGGAAATGGCCCAGTGGTTGTTCTGGCAGATGAAGACGACGGGCGCCTGGAAGCTCGCGGCGAAGACCATGGCTTCGTTGACGTCGCCTTCGCTCGTGGCGCCGTCGCCGAAGTAGGCCACGGCGACACAGTCGGCGCCGTCGTTCTGGATGCCCATGGCGTAGCCCGTGGCGTGCAGGCTCTGCGCGCCGATGATGATCTGCTGGGTGGCAACGTTGACGGTGAACGGGTCCCAGCCGGCGGAGGCGTTGCCACGCCAGGCACGGACGAGGTCCTCCGGCTTCACTCCCCGGCAGTAGGCGACACCGTTGTCGCGGTAGCTCGGGAAGACAAAGTCGTCCTCGCGGAGGGCGCGGGCCGAGCCGATCTGGGATGCTTCCTGGCCGAGCAGTGGCGGCCACAGTGCCAGTTCGCCCTGCCGCTGGAGGGCCGTGGCTTCAGCATCGATCCGGCGGATGACCACCATGTCCTCATAGAGCGCGCAGAGTTGCTCATCGCTGACGTCCTGGAGCCAGGGATCGAACTCGGGATGGCTGATGCGCTCGCCCGCCGGGGTGATGAGCTGGACGAGGTCGCCGCCCGTCCGCCTCATAGAATTTTCACTGTTTCCGGGGCCCCCGGCGGCAACGCCGCCCTTGCCCGCGTCGTCGGTAAACACTGTTGTCCGCACCTTCTGACGTCGTCTGACCGGAACTCCCAGGACTCGTGATCCCGCGGCGCGCCAGCCGCCCGGGCGCCGTTGCCCCGGATAATTGTGACCCTACTCACAATGCTCATCGGGTACAACCACCCGCAAAAATATTGAGCATTATGCCCTGTTTGGTGTCCGCCAACCGTGCTAATCTTGCGCATTATGCAAACCTTGGATGGCACTGACACCCGCCTGCTTTCGGCCATGGCGCGGGACCCCCGCCGGACCGTGGTTGCCCTCGCCCAGAAGCTCGGAC
>NZ_CAKKMM010000846.1:0-2213 GCF_918698205.1 Microbacterium sp. Bi128
GTGGACAACGTGACCGAGAGCAGCCAGGCCGCGGCGGCCGCGGCGGACAGGGCGGCCACGAGCCGCCGCGTGGACCGCTCAGATTCACGATGCCGTCGGAGGGTGCGTCTGCTCACCGGAACGTAGCTCATGCCATGCCTCTGCGAGACCTGCCGCCGGTGGCCGTCCCAGCCCGGCCCGGGGTAGCTCCACGATAGTCCCGCGGGCAGATGCCAAACAAGAAAATCCCCACCCAGGGCGGCGGCTACATCCGGCCGAAACGCGCCCGGACCAGCGCGAACACGCCGTAGGCAATGAACCCGGCCCCGATTGCCAGGAGCAGGTACGGGCCGAAGGGGTGGTCCCGGAGCGCCTTGAGGCTGCCGTCCAGGCCGGTGGAGGAACCGGGATTGTTGGTCGCCGCGGCCACGACGAAGAGCAGCCCGGTCAGGATCAGCGCCAGCCCTTTGGAGACGTGGCCGGTGACGCCAAGGGCGCTGATCACCCTGCCGCGGCGGGTCCCCTCGAAGTGCTGCAGTTCCTCCTTGAACTTCTTCCCGAAGCCCTTGACGACGAAATACACGCCGATTCCCATGATGGTGAGCCCGAGGCCGACAAGGGCCGGAACCCCCAGCGGTGACTGGATCAGGGCCGTGCTGAAATCCCGGGTCGAGTCGCCCGAATCGCCGCGCTGGCCGAGCCCGAAGCCCGCGAAGCTCAGCCCGACGCTCCCGTACGCTATGGCGAGGAATCCGGAGGAAATGAGTTTGCCCAACTGCTCCCGGCGCGGCAGGTGGCGGCCCCGGAGCGTCGCCTCGCTCAGCTGCCAGAGCGCGAGGCCCGCGCAGGCGATGCAGGCCGCCCACATGACCACCGGACCCCAGGGGTTGGCGGCGAGTTGTTCGATGGCGCCGGTGGGTTCGGCCTGGCCCGGCGCGCCCAGGACCAGGGCGACGGCGATGGCCCCGATCACGATATGAAGCAGTGCCATCACCGCGAATCCGGAACGGGCGACGACGTCGAGCGCGGTGCTGTTCGACGCCGCCTCCGCGGTGTCGACGGCGTCGCCGATGGCGGCTTCGATCCCGGACTCTTCTTCTGCCATGGTGACGCGGCTATTCCTCATCTGGTCCGGTGGAACGGTGTTGTGCCTTACGGCGGTGTGGCTATGGCGCCGATTCTACGCGGGGCGAAGTGGCAGCCGCTTGGACTACCGCGTTTTTGGTAAGTGTGCTTACCATAGCCGGGTCATGGCCCCGCTCGTGGACATGCCGCGGACCGGCAGCCTTGCTGCCCCTGCGATTCGGATTCGAAGACAGATGATAGGAAGCTCAACATGGCAGGTAATCTTGTTGCCCGATCCATTCACGACCTGACGGCGGCCGCCTGGTTCGGCGGTTCCCTGATGGGCGCCATTGGGCTCAACGGTGCCACGGCTGCTGCCAAGGACCCGGCGGAACGTAGCCGCCTCTCAAGCCTGGGCTGGAAGAAGTGGGCGCCGTACCAGACGGCGGCGTTTGGGGCGCATTTTCTTTCGGGCCTCGCCGTCATGTGGGAGAACAAGGGCCGGATGGCCAAGCAGGACGGCGTCACGCGCCTGAGCGTCTACAAGTCCGTCGTCACCCTCGCCGGAGCCGCTGCGACCCTGTACGCGGGCCTGCAGGGAGCCAAAGTGGACAAGCTGGCCGCCGAGGGCGCCAAGGGTGCCACCGAGCCGAAGCCGGGTGCCTCCGAGGAACTCCGTTCCGCGCAGCAGCAGCTGAAGATCCTGCAGTGGACCATCCCTGTATTCGCCGGCTGGGTGATCGTGCTCGGCGCCAAGCACGGCGAGATGCAGCGGCCCAAGAACGTCCTGACGGGCCTCGTCCGCTAGCCCCGGCACAGCCGGTATGCGCCACTGTTGAGGGCCGGAACATCGCGTTCCGGCCCTCAACAGTGGCAGTCGCACTCTCGCCGGAGCAGCACTCTCACGCCGGAACGGGGGGAGCCGGGACTGCGGCCCGGCCCTTCGATTGCCGGGCCCGCAGGATGATCTTGAAGATTTCACCGAGGAACAGCAGCACCACGCCCGGCACCAGGCAGAGCAGCCACTGCTGGCC
The DNA here is from genome assembly GCF_918698205.1 of Microbacterium sp. Bi128. Taxonomy (NCBI): domain Bacteria; kingdom Bacillati; phylum Actinomycetota; class Actinomycetes; order Micrococcales; family Microbacteriaceae; genus Microbacterium; species Microbacterium sp. Bi128. The sequence continues at coordinate 2,079 of NZ_CAKKMM010000846.1, forward strand.
GGAAAGCGGCAGCGTGCCGAACAGGTCCTGCATCACCTTCATCTGGGTGATCAGCATCGAGCCGAGGACGGCCCACGCGAACGCCCAGAGCAGCTTCGGGTTGGACACCGTGGCGGGCCCGAAGGCGCTCTCGGT
>NZ_CAKKMM010000847.1:0-2212 GCF_918698205.1 Microbacterium sp. Bi128
GGACCCATGCAGTTCATTCCCTCCACGTGGCAGCTCGCAGGCCGGGACGGGAACGGGGACGGAACAGCCGACCCGTTTAACATCGATGACGCCGCGCTAAGTGCCGCCTCATACCTGTGCGCACACGGTGGTGACCTGACCACCGCCGCGGGCTGGGCCGACGCGATCTACTCGTACAACCAGTCTGATCCGTACGTGGACCATGTCCGCGACCGGGCCACTGCCTACGCCGCACAGTCGGGCACTCCCGGATAGCGCCACCGTGCAGCTCGACTTAGTCTCCGGACACCTTGCCGACTCCCATAGTGATTGGCAGCGGCCGGCCGCGCTCCGGCCGGGCCCTAAGCCCATGCCCTGGCAACCAGGTCTCCTGCAGGACCGAGAATGAAGTCCACATTGAGGGATGCGCTGGGCCCCTCACCCATAGAGATCTTCTCGTCGAAAGACCCAAAGGTTGCCGGCAAGAAGTACCCCACGTTGTCCCAGTAATACTGGAAGACATACAGGAGGGGATCTTCGATCGTGTCCAGGTCCTCCCCAAGGCGGTACACAACAATGGCCTTCTTGCGGACCTCTTGGGAATTCGAGCACCAGGGCAGAATCAGCCCTCCCGCATTAGCCATATTTCCGGGCGGAACCTGATCCGTGTCCCTTGGAATGATCCCCGAGGGATCGCCCGGGCCAAAGAGGGGATTCCACTCAAGGTCCTCGTAGAACAGGTTCACGCCCACATCGGCTGGCTGTCCCGGCAGACGGGTTCGGTTGGTGAGCCTTTCCAGGCCTGAATTCCACAGTAGTGGTCCTCTGCGGTCCTGGGCACCGTACGAAACCTTCTTCCGCGACGCGGAAATGGACGCCCCCGCCGCGTCTTTGGCGGCCCTGGCCGCAGTTACCGTCTTGGGGCCTTGGGCCGGTTGCTCGAGATCCATCCTTACTTCTCCTGTCCAAGAGGTGACCGGAGCGTTCCCGTTGGTGACCGCAAGCGGCTCCGCCGGGGAGGGGCTCAAGGGATGCAATATGCTCCGCCGTGCAGCGGTTGTTGCGGCATGAGGGCTCCGTCCGGACGGTTATCGGCCATCTGAGGAATGACTCTCGTGTGAACTTTGCGTCCGGTGCTTGCCATGCGTCAAGGGACTATGCGAAGTGGCGGTGTATTGTGATCGCTCTTTGCCGCTCTTTGCCGATGACGAGGATGCTCGCGGCGGCTCCCAGACCGGCGCCTCTGTCATCGCCAGCCTGCCGTCAGGGCAGAATGGAAGGCATGACATCTACGACGTTCGCCCTCATCCGCCATGGCCAGACGGACTGGAATGCACAGCGCCGGCTGCAGGGATCCACCGACATTCCTCTGAACGACGTCGGCCGCGGTCAGGCTCGCGACGCCGTCGCCGTCCTGTCCGGCTATGAATGGGACGCGATCGTGTCGTCACCGCTGAGCCGTGCCGCGGAAACCGCCGATCTCATCGCCGCCGGGCTCGGCCTCAGCGTGGCCCGGCGCGTGCCGGAGCTCGCCGAGCGCAGCTTCGGACCCGCGGAGGGCCTTCAGGACGGTCCTGAACTGGACGCACTGCGCATCCCCGACGGGTTCCGCGGCGCAGAAAGCGAGGACGAGGCCGCCGGCCGAGGGTTGGCCGCGCTTGAGGCGCTGGCCGAGGAGTTCCGTGGCCGCCGCGTCCTGGCCGTCGCCCATGGCACGCTCCTGCGCGTGAGTCTCAGCCGCGCCGTCGGCCGCACCCTGGACAGCATCGACAACGCCGTGCTCAACCTGGCCCACCACCATGCCGTCGACGGCTGGCAGCTCGAATACTTCAACGGCGAGCGGGCCATGGCTGCCGTTTAGGGCTGCCGCTCAAGGATATGTTGGTATCGCGATGTACTGGTTGATGTTCGTTGACTGGAAGGTCGCAAAAGCCAGCGTGGTGTGGCCGCCCTCCGGGTCACCTACCACAACCGTTTGGTCGGAGGGATTCAGACCCAGCAATGCGTAGGAATGGTCGGAGACCAGCTCGCCGTCGGAGTTGGACGTCCCAAAGGTCACGAGGCCTTTCGTGAAATCCTGCTGCATCTGCTCAAAGCTCACTCCCGTCATGCGGCCGCCGGGGTTGCGGTCGACGCCCACTTCGCCGGTGATGGCATAGAGAGCATTGTGTACATCATGATCCTGGGCGTTGCTGAGGTCGGTGCCATCGATGCCGTTGTAGCTGTTGCCGTT
>NZ_CAKKMM010000848.1:0-2211 GCF_918698205.1 Microbacterium sp. Bi128
CCAAGGTACTGGGACGCGGTGACGCGGACCCCGACTTCCTCGCTGATTTCGCGCTGCACGGCCTGTTCGAGCGACTCCCCCGGTTCGACGAAGCCGGCGAGGGTCGAATAGTTCCGGGCGTCGAGTGGGCCGCCTCCGCCCAACAGCAGTCTCCCGTCGGGGCCCACCACGGTGACGATGATGGCCGGATCCGTCCGGGGGAAGTGCTCGGAGTTATCGGCCGGGCAGCGCCGGACCCAGCCACCGGCTTCCGGCTGCGTGGGAGTGCCGCAGCGCGGGCAGTGCGTGTGGGTGGAATGCCAGTTGGCGATGGCGCTGGCTTCGATGAACAGCGCAGTGTCCGTGGCGTTCAGGCGTGCCGCGACTTCGCGGAAACCCACCCACTGCGCATCGCTCGGAACGCCGGCCACGTGAGCCTCGAATTCCTCGGCCTGGACTTCGAACTGAAGCGGGAGGACAAAGAGGACAAGCTCGGTGCCGGCGTCGAGGTCCGAACCGGCCAGGGCGGAACCGAGGTAAATCACGTGTTCGGGAGCGTACGGGGTGTTGGCCAGGTGCCCGGAGAGCTCGGCCGCGTTGAGGAGCACGAGGCTGTTGCCGCTGACGAGGGCCTGCCTGCCGGAGAGCACCACGGCCTGCGCCGCGCCTGAACCGACCAGCTCCGCGAGCATTCCGGGTTTCACCCGCGCCGCGGATCCGCGGTCGATCAGGGCCGGGCGCACGGGAAGGACCGTCTCCATGAGGTGGTTTGCCGGCAGGAGATGCAGCGGCGGTGCCGCACCGTCGGATGCCGGGGATTCGGAGGGTGTTTGCTGTGATGCCGATGAAGATGCTGCTGACTCCGCAAGACTCATACACCCACCGTACTGACTCGGGCAGACAATTGACATTTGCCGACCATGCCGCCGGGCGCTCCACAGCATGTGCGGGACAGGCCGCCTGCCCCGGATTCAGCGCCTATTTCCCTCCGATTTGTCCCCGATCTCAAGACTCGCCGGAGTGCATCGCCGACTTGGGCGCCGCTCAATCTACCGTGGAAGGGTGAGAAGGAAACCAATCGAACTGGCAGCTGTAGCAACGGCGGCGGTACCCGGCCTGACCCCGACCGCCGTCAGCTCTGCGCCCGACGATCCGGCGGACTTCGACGCGGCCCTCCTGCTGGATTCTGAGGGCAAGCGTTGGCGCGTCCGCTCCCCCCGGCATGCCGAAGCGAGCGCCCGGCTGGAAACCGAATTCCTGGTGCTGCGTGCCTTCGCTCCCGGCATCCGGGCCGAGCTCCCGTTCCTCATGCCCACAGTGGCGGGAACGGTCCGGCAAGGCCAGCTCAGCACGTTTGTCTATTCGCACCTGGCCGGCGCCACCCGCTCCCTGGACGAGCTCAGCAACGGCTCTCCCGCGCTGGCCCGCGAAATCGGGGCGGCCCTGGCCGCGATCCATGACCTCCCACGGTCAATCGTGAGCAACGCCGATCTGCCCAGCTACACGCCCAACGAATTCCGCCAGCGGCGCCTCAATGAACTGGACCAGGCGGCCACGACCGGAAAAATCCCGCCGCTGCTGCTGCGGCGCTGGGAACACGCCATGGAAGACGTCTCGCTCTGGCGCTTCAATCCCTGCGTCGTTCACGGCGACCTCCACGAGGACAACCTGCTGGTCGAGGGTGAGCGTGTGACCGCAGTGACGGGCTGGACCGACCTGCGCATCGGTGACCCGGCGGACGACATGGCCTGGCTGGTCGCCTCCAACGAACAGGACTTTGTGAATGCGGTCCTGGATCACTACACCTCCAGCCGGCGCGACGCGCCCGATGCGCACCTGTTGCGGCGGGCCGCGCTCTCCGCCGAATTCGCCCTGGCGCAGTATCTGGTCAAGGGCATGGCCGCCGGCAACCAGGAAATGATCGACGAGGCGGAATCCATGCTCGCCACACTGGCCGAGGACGTGGCCGAACACGGCGGCCAGCCGATCAGCGTGGAACCGCTGCCGCAGCCGGTCGCGGCACCCGAACCCGGCACAGAACAAGCCATTGCCGACGCCGGTGCTCATGTCGATGCGCCGACGGTCCCGGCCGCGCCGGCCCCAGCGGCCAACGGGACGACGCCCGCCGTCAGCAAGGTCACGCTGCTGCCTATAGAGCCGGTCCCGGGCAGCGCTCCGGCTGATGATGCCACTGCCGGCATCAGTGCCAGGCCCGCTGTGCACGGCACGCCT
>NZ_CAKKMM010000849.1:0-2209 GCF_918698205.1 Microbacterium sp. Bi128
GCATCCGGCGAGCGCTCTGTTCGGGGTAGGAATCGTCAGGAATCGGGGGTGTGGAGGATCAGTGCAACGCGCTGGTCAGCGGCGTCGGCGGGAGGTCGGATGCCTCGAGCTCGACACGTCGCGCGGTGCAGCCGACGCAGCGGACGTACCGCACCCGCCCTTCGCTCGTCGCGTGCACCGAATCGGTGATCCACGCGTGTTCGTGGACGGGGGCGACGGACGGGGCGAGGGTGTCGGCGGCGGTCATGAGGCCAGCGTGCTGTAATGCCGTTATGCATCTCAACCCTTACGGGGAGTACGCCGTGCTGCTGGCGGCGTCGCTCGCGAACGACTGGCCCGCGGACCGCACGGGCATCGAGGAGCGCACGCGCGAGCTCGGTATGACGATGGCGTTCCCGGTGGCATCCGACGACCACGCGCGCACGCGCGACGTGATCGACCGGTGGCTGCGGGTCGTCGATGAGCCCGACCCCGCGGCGCGCGCGGCGCTGCTGAACCTCGAGATGGCCGGGGCGGCGGCGTATCCGCGGCTCACCGACCACGACGGCGAGGGCTGGCACCTCCACTACCGCGACACCGATGACGCACTCCCCCGAGTGCTGGCGGCGGTGATCTCGGTGGGCACCGCGCTGCACCTCGTCACCCGCGGCACGCACCGCCTCGGCCGGTGCGCCGCCGCCCCCTGCGACCGCGTCGTCGTCGACGTCACCCGCAACGGCCGCCAGCGCTACTGCTCGGTGCGCTGCGCGAACCGCGCCGCCGTGCGCCGGCACCGCGCACGCGGCTGAACCACGAACCCCGAACCACCAACGCCCACCGGCCAACAGCCAACAGCCCAGCGCCCAGCGCCCAACGGCGCTGGCACAGCGTGCCGCGCCGCACCGGGGATGGCGGAACACGGCGGTCCCTGCGAACGTTGAACCGATCGACCGAAACCGGAGGCGACATGACCGACGCAGTAACCGTGACCCGCAACGACGACGACCGCCGCTACGAAGTGCACATCGACGGTGAGCTCGGCGGATTCCTGGAGTTCCGCCCCGCCGGGGAGGGCCGGGTCGTCCTTCCCCACACCGAGGTGGACCCGGCGTTCAAGGGCAAGGGTCTGGGCTCGACCCTCGCGAGCGAGGCGCTGTCCGACCTCGCCCGCCGCGGCGACGCCGTCATCCCCTCGTGCCCCTTCGTCGCGCACTACCTGCAGGACCACGACGTCCCCGGCCTCGTCATCGACTGGCCGAACCGCGACGACGCGGCCGACTCGGCCGATCCGAGCGAACCGGCATGACCCGGTTGGACGTCGCCCCGCCGGCATCCGAGGGTCCCGTCGAGTGCGACGGGCCGCGCGCTCTCGTGGTCGAGGCTCGCGAGGTGCCCCTCGGCGGCGTCCGAGGCATGGAGGTGCACCGCACCCTCCCCCACCGTGCGCTGCCGATGGTGGGGGCGTGGTGCTTCCTCGACCGTTTCGGCCCGCAAGAGACGCTCATGCGCGTCGAGCCGCACCCGCACATCGGGCTCCAGACGGTGACCTGGCCGATCGTCGGTGAGGTGCGCCATCGGGATGCCGTGGGCAGCGACGTCGTGGTCCGGCCCGGGGCCCTCAACCTCATGACGAGTGGCGAAGGCATCGCGCACTCGGAGTACTCGGTCGGCGACGGCCCGATCCCGCTCGATGCGCTCCAGCTCTGGGTCGCTCTGCCGGAAGACCGCCGCCACGGCGCGCCGGCGTTCGAGCGGCACGAGAACCTGCCCGTGCTCGACCTCGGCGACGGTGCGGACGCCGTCATCGTCATGGGCTCGCTCGGCGCGGTGGATTCACCGGCGACCGTGCACACCCCGATCGTGGGCGCCGAGGTGCGCCTTCCGCCCGGGGTCACCGTCCGCATCCCTCTGCGCCGCGACTGGGAATATGCCCTCTACGGCATGATCGGCTCCGCCGAGGTCGAGACGGGGGTGGATGCCGTCGACGCCGACGCCGCGCGACGCACCTCGCCTCTGCCGAGCATGGGAGGCACGGCATCCGTCGATGGCTCCCGACTGCTGTACCTCGGGACCGGGCGCGATCACGTGGAGATCAGCTCGGCGGAGGGGGCGCGCGTGTTTCTGCTCGGCGGGGAGCCGTTCGAAGCGGACATCGTGATGTGGTGGAACTTCGTGGGCCGCTCGCACGACGAGATCGTCGAGGCGCGCGAGGCGTGGGAGGCCCAGGCCC
>NZ_CAKKMM010000850.1:0-2207 GCF_918698205.1 Microbacterium sp. Bi128
AGTCCGCACCGATTGCGAGGGCTGACACAACCGGCCGAAGCTGCCGCCCGAGTTCCGGTGGCATGAGGGCGGCCACGAGGTCGAGGGACCGGCCAAGTCCGGCTCCCGCATCCAACATGGCGCCGATCAGTTCCAGCATCATGGCGGTGTCCCGCAGGCCCGGGAGGCCGTGACGTCCGTGCCGGCCGGCGTCGTGGACCGTCGGGCGCCGGGCGGCCCCGCCGGCAGGGGCCCGAAGCTGGCGCCGGAGCCGCCGGCGGACACGGCCCGGGCGGGCGAGGACGACTGCGGCTGCCCCGGCAAGGCTCGCTGCCATCACGAATCCGGCAAGTTCGGGCCTCACGGCGACCACCGCGGAGTCACGTTGGTGCTTCCGCCGCGGCGCGGACGAGCCTTGCGGACCACAACCGGCCGACGGCGGTCAGCGCCACGCCTGCGGCCAACGCCGCGAGGCCCCAGGGAGTTCCCAGCAGTGTCGCCACCGGGTCCACGCCGAGCAGCAGGCCGAGACCCAGGCCCGACAGGGGCAGCCAGGTCAGCAGACGAACGGTCGCGCGGGGGCCCGCCAAGGCCGTCTGCCGCGCTGCCTCGGCGTCGTCCTCCGTTTCAAGGTGGGCGGCAAAGCGCGCCAGGACATCGGCCAGGGGGCAACCGCTGGCTTCAGCGGTGTCAAAGCATGCGGCGAGCTCGCCCCACACACGCACGTCGCGGCGGGCCCGGATGCCGACGGCACCCGTGGTGACCGTGACGACGGCGCCCGCACCGGCAGTGCCCGCGGAGACCTCGCGGCGGATGGCCGCGGCCACGGAAGACCCGCGCCGGGCGGCGGCACGCGCGGCTGCGAGGATCCTGCGGGACTCCGGGCCGAGGACCGTGCCGGCGCCGTTTGCGGTGCGGGGCTGGCCGGCGCTGTGAACTGCGGCCTGGGCCGCCGGCCCGTCCCGCGCGGTGTCACCGCCGTACAGGGCCCACAGTTCATCCCACAGCCGGGCGGGGATGCGCCCTCCCTTCAGCAGCGCGGCCAACTGCTGGACCAGGACTGTCATGGGGACGGGCCCGGCATCGGGAGATCCCCTGCCGCGCCAACGGGTCATGCCCCCGACGGCCCGTCCTGGGCGGGATCCCGGGGAACCGTAGGCCGCGGGAGCTCGCGTGCCCGCGGCGTGCAAGGCCCTGCGGGTACGATGGCCGGCCGCGCGCGGGGTGGGAAATGCCAGCCACACGGCCAGGACCAAAACGACGACGAGGAAGACGGTCATCGCTGCGTCCAGGGCTGGAGGGATTCGCGGCCGGAACCCGGCGGCCGTCCTGCCGGCAGCGCCGCCTGCAGTTCGGAGGGGTCCGCCCCGGCCAACCCGGGATCCAGGCCGAGACGGCGCGCCAGCAGCGGCCAGGCTCCGCCGAAGCGGAGCTCGCCCTGTTGGATCTCCAGTGCGGCGGCGACAACCAGGCCCGAGTCTAGGACCTCCATGATTCCAACGCTCGCCACCTGGCGGCCCGATTCGGTCCGCTCGACGTGCACGACGACGTCGATCGCGCTGGCGACCTGCAGCCGTACCGCGTCCTGGCCCATGCCGGCGAGCGCGCCGAGGGCCGTCAGCCGGGCAGGCACAGCCGCCGCCTCATTCGCGTGGATGGTCCCGCCGCCTCCGGCGTGTCCGGTGTTCATCGCCGAGAGCAGCTCGCGGACCTCGGCGCCGCGGCATTCGCCCACCACCAGCCGGTCCGGCCGCATCCTGAGGGCCTGGCGGACCAGTTCGCCCAAGTCGACGGCGCCACCGCCTTCCAGGTTTCCGTGCCGGGATTCCAGCGCGACGACGTGCGGGTGGACGGGATTCAGTTCTGCGGCGTCCTCAATCAGGACGAGTCTCTCCCCGGGGTGGCACAATCCCAGCAGCGTCGCCAGTAACGTGGTCTTCCCCGAACCGGTGGCCCCGCTGATGAGGAAGCTCAGCCTGGCCGCCACCATGCGTTCGAGCACGGACTGGACCAGGCTCCCGGGCGTCCCGGCCCCGAACATGCCGGCGCGCTTCAGCTCGGGCATTGAGAAGACCGTGGCCCGGCGGATCCGCACGCTCAGGAGGGTCCCGGCCGTGGAAATGGGCGGCAGCACCGCGTGCACCCGGTAGCCGCCGTCGAGCCGGACATCGACGCACGGCGAACCGTCGTCCAGGCGGCGGCCACCGGCTGCCACCATCCTCGCGCCG
>NZ_CAKKMM010000851.1:0-2206 GCF_918698205.1 Microbacterium sp. Bi128
CGACGGCGTCAAGGCCGTCACCGAGCACATCCGCCAGTGCTGGGCCTCGCTCTTCACATCCCGCGCCATCATCTACCGGCTCAAGAACAACATCCCCAACGAGGGCCTCTCGATGGCGGTCGTGGTGCAGAAGATGGTCAACGCACGGGTCTCCGGCGTCGCCATCACCATGGACCCCACCAACGGCGACCGTTCCAAGATCACTATCGACTCCTCCTACGGGGTGGGGGAGATGGTGGTCTCCGGCCAGGTCACGCCGGACAACATCATGCTGGACAAGGTCACGCTGGCGGTCGTCTCCGAACACCTCGGCGACAAGCACGCCGAACTCGTCCCGGACGCTGTTGCCGGCCGCCTGGTGGAGCGGGAGGTCGACGCCGAACGCCGCGGCCGCCGCAGCCTCACCGGCGCCGAGCTCACCGCCGTCGCGCAGATGGCCAAGCGCGCGGAGAAGCACTACAAGTGCCCGCAGGACATCGAGTGGGCCCTCGATGCGGACTTGCCGGACGGGGAGAACCTGCTCCTGCTGCAGTCCCGCCCGGAAACCGTGCACTCCTCGAAGCCTGTTGTCCCATCCTCGGCAGCCGCCGGCGGCTACTTCAGCGGACTCAGCCCCGCCACTTCTGCGGCAGCACCCGCTTCCCCGACAACGCCAGCCACCACGACGCCAGCCATCACGACGCCGGCCGGCCCGGCGCCGTCGTCCGCCACCGGCTTTAGCCTCGGCAGCATCACCGCCTCACTGCTGAAGCCGTCCTCCTAGAACGTTCAGACCCGCTAGTCCGCTACGTCACCCAGGCTCAACGCCGAGCCCGTATTGAAAGGACCGCCATGTCCCTGAAGTCCTTCCCCAAACCCTCCGAGCTCGCGGTCCCCGCCGGGGCCGAGGGCTGGGAAAAGATCTACCCGTACTATCTGGTCTTCCAGGACAAGCTCAAGGAGCAGGAGGACGCCAAGTTCTGGTTCTGCGACAGCCAGCATTGGCCCACCGTGTTCAAGCCCTTCGAGACCATCGGCGGCGAGTTCGCGGTCAAGTGCCTGGGCCAGTACAACGCACGGCACCTCATGATCCCCAACGCCAACGGCATCGAGTTCCGCGTCCACCTGGGCTACCTCTACATGTCGCCCATCCCGGTGCCGGAAGACCAGATCGCCGCCCGCGTGCCCCTGTTCGAACAGCGCGTTGGCCACTACTTCCAGAATTGGGACCAGCTCCTCAAGCAGTGGCACGTCAAGGTCAAGGGCACCATCGACGAAATGGAAACCATTTCCTTCCCCAGGCTCCCGGACCTGGTCCCCATGGAGGACATCCTCTCCGGCAAGGGCAAGGACGGCTCCGAGAAGCTCCTGGAGAGCTACGACCGGCTCATCCAGCTGGCCTACCAGAACTGGCAGTACCACTTCGAGTTCCTCAACCTCGGCTACATCGCCTACCTGGACTTCTTCAACTTCTGCAAGCAGGTGTTCCCCAACATCCCGGACCAGTCCATCGCCACCATGGTGCAGGGCGTGGACATGGAGCTCTTCCGCCCGGATGACGAGCTCAAGCAGCTCGCCAAGCTCGCCGTGGAACTTGGGATCCAGGCCCACTTCAGCAGCACCGACGACGTCGAGGCCACCCTGGCTGCCATCGCTGCGGCCCCCGGCGGGGAGCGCTGGATGGCCCAGTACGACGCCGCGAAGGACCCGTGGTTCAACTTCACCGTGGGCAACGGCTTCTACGGCCACGACAAGTACTGGAACGAACACCAGGAAATCCCGCTCGGCTACATCGCGGACTACATCCGCCGCGTGGACGAGGGCCAGGAAATCATGCGGCCGGTGGAGGCGCTCATCGCAGAACGCGACCGCATCATCGAGGAATACCGCGAGCTGCTCGAAGGCGAAAATCAGGCCCTCTTCGACGCCAAGCGCGGGCTCGCCGCCACCGCCTACCCGTACGTGGAGAACCACAACTTCTACATCGAGCACTGGACCATGGGCGTCTTCTGGCGCAAGATCCGCGAGCTGTCCCGCATGATGCAGGCCGAGGGTTTCTGGACTGAACCGGACGACCTCCTCTACCTGGGCCGCAACGAGGTCCGCGACGCGCTGTTCGACCTGGTCACGGGCTGGGGCGTCGGTGCCAAGCCGATCGGTCCCGACTACTGGCCGGCAGAGATCGAGCGCCGCCGCGGAATCGTGGACGCGCTCAAGACCGCCCGGC
>NZ_CAKKMM010000852.1:0-2205 GCF_918698205.1 Microbacterium sp. Bi128
CGGCAGGGCTGCTCGCGGGCCAACTGGGGTACGCCATTCCCGCGATGCACGCCAACCACTGGGCCATTTACCTCGGGGCGTTCGTGTCCCTGGCTTTCATCCAATGGACGGCCCGGCGAAGGACACGCTTCATCGCGGCGGCCGCCAACGTGGTGTTCGCCGGCGCCATGGCCTTCCTGATGCTGTCCTGGCGCTACGGCAACGGCGTCGGCTGGCTCCTTCCGCTGTACATGGGCGACCGGTGGACCTTTCAAGCCTACGGCTGGCAACTCTTTTCGCTGCTGCTGGTGATCGCGGCAGCCTGCGCCGCCGTCGGACTTCTGCTGGCGATGTATCAGGAACGCGGCAGCCTGTTCCAGGCCAGGACCATCGCCCAGACCAGCCTCAGGGAAGCCGAGGTGGACCTGATCGTGGAGCAGGAACGGACCCGGATCGGCCGGGACCTGCACGACGTCCTGGCCCACTCACTCGCCGTGATCGCGGCGCAGGCGGATGGCACCCGCTACCTGAGCCAGGACCAGCCGCGCCGATGGCAGTCCTAAACGCCCTGGAGAACATTGCGACGTCGGCCCGGAGCGCCCTGGTGGACGCGCAGCGCGTCATCGAGGGGGTGCACGACGACGGCATGGTCACGCCCCAGCCCCGGCTCAGCGACGTCGGGCCCCTCGTGGCGCGCATGCAGGGCAGCCTCGAGATCGAACAAAGCGAGTCCGGCACGCCCGCCGAGCTCTCCGCGGGGCAGCAGCTCGCCGTATTCCGGATCATCCAGGAATGCCTGACCAACGCACTGAAACACGGCGGCCGCGGCACCGCGGTGCGGCTGCACCTGGACTGGAGCGGCCCGGGGCTGACCCTGCATGCGGCGTCCGGGATCCCGGAGACCACAGGCAGGGACAGCCCGGACCCCGCCGCCGAAACGCGGGTGGGCCGCGGCCTCGCCGGGATGCGGGAACGCGCCCACCTCGCAGGAGGTTGGATGACGTCCGGCCCGGATGGCGAGCAGTACCGGGTGACAGTCTTTATCCCCTACGGCACAAGGACGGCCGACGCCGATGCTGCCGCCGCCAGCGCGGAGCCGGACCTGGTTCCCGCGGGAAGCCCTGCAGCGCGCCCGGGAATGCAGCTGGCCGAAGCCGGCGACCGTGGCTGATGCCGGGGCGGCCATTACCGTGGCGATTGTCGATGACCAGGCCCTGTTCCGTGCGGGAATCCGGATGCTGGTGGAGAGCCAGCCGGACATGGCGATGGCCTGGGAAGCCGGCGACGGCGCGCAGGCGGCGGCATTCGCCGTCGAACGGTGCCCCGACGTGATGCTCATGGACCTGCGCATGCCGGTCCTTGACGGCGTCGGCGCCACACGGCGGATCGTGCGGCAGGCGGAGGCCGCAGGCACCGGCGCGCCGAAGATCATCGCCCTGACCACCTTCAACCGGGACCAGGCGGTGGTTGACGCCGTGGACGCCGGTGCCAGCGGCTACCTGCTCAAGAGCGGCGAACCGGAGTTCCTGCTCGCCGCGATCCGGACCGTGTACGCCGGGTACTCCGTGATTGCGCCGGGATCAGTGCACGATTTGTTCCAGCATGCCGCCCGGACCGTGCCGGCCGGGGGACCGGACCTGTCCGCGCTGGAGGTGCTGTCTGTCCGGGAACGGGACGTCTTCCTGCTCGCGGCCAAGGGGCTGGCCAACGGTGAGATCGCCGGAAGCCTGTTCGTATCCGAGGCGACGGTCAAGACACACCTCAGGAGCGTGCTGGGCAAGCTGGGCCTCGGGACCCGGCTCCAGCTGGTGGCCTTCGCCTATGAGCGCCGGCTGCTGGGCTGAGACCCGGCTGGGCCCTCGGCTGAGACCCGGCCGGGCCCCCGGCTGAGACTCGCCGAGGGCCTCTGGCGCGGCGACTTGCGCCGCCGGATTCCTCACCGCCGCAGCGTCAGAAGCTCACCGTCTGGGTCAGGTATCCGTAGTACTGTCCCCCGATCGGGTGGATGGGATCGCCGCCGAAGCCGTAGTCGTGGTGCCGCTTCGAGTACGACTTTGTCAGGTCCAGGTACTGCTCCATGACGTGCTCGGCTGAGCCCGTGCAGGCCTTCTGGCTGATGCAGAGGGCCACGGACCCGGCCACGGCCGGGCTGGCGAAGCTGGTGCCGTTGCTTACGTTGTAGCCGCCGGGCCAGGTGGAGAGCATGCAGACGCCGGGGCCGGAGAC
>NZ_CAKKMM010000853.1:0-2200 GCF_918698205.1 Microbacterium sp. Bi128
GTGTAAGCCCACGCGCGGACGACGACCATCACCTGCGGCTCGGGTCGCCGACGGCGCAGCGCCCGGTCGAGCGCGCGCTGCAGGCGCGTGCGACGAGCCACGATGAACTGCTCGCGGGCGACACGGTGACGCACCGCGGATGCCGGCACGCCGGCCCCGACCGCGACAGACCGCACGAGGCAGTCGACGACGCGCGCGACGCCGATCGCGTCGACCATTTCGACGTCGATCGCCATTTTCGCGGCGAACTTACGGGGCTCCGCGCTGACGTTCGCGAACGGGATAGGCACGCTCAAAACGGGGTGTCCTCTCCCGGGACCGACCACGCGCCCGACTCGTCGACGACCAACTGCCGCGGCAGTTGCTGCTGCGTGGCGCGGCCAGCGGTGCGCTGCACGGTCGCCGTCGCGTAGCGCAGGCTCGGGCCGATCTCGTCGACTTCGAGCTCGATCGACTGCTGTGGGTTGCCCTCGCGATCCTGATAGCTGCGCTGCACGAGCCGGCCAGTAGCGATGACGCGCGAGCCCTTGTGCAGCGATGCCGCGACGTGCTCGGCGAACTCGCGCCAGACCGAGGCGTGCAGAAACAGCGGGGTGCCGTCCTTCCATTCGTTTGCCTGACGGTCGAACGTGCGCGGGGTCGAGGCGATCGTGAACCCGGCCACGGGCACGCCTCGCTGCGTGTGCCGCAGTTCGGGGTCGGCGGTGAGGTTCCCCGCGATGGTGATTACGGTTTCACCGGTCACGGTGTCTTTCCTTTCGATCGGGCGAGGGTGGCGACGACGTCGGCCTGCGCTCGGAATGCGGCGCGGATCTCGGCTTGCGCGGCCCGCGCGTCGTCGAGGCTGCGGAACCGGAACCCCGCAGAGTTGAGGTCGCTCACGGCGCGCTGCTCGGCGGCATCCACGCGCGAGAGGGTGGTTTCGAGCAGCGCGAGGCTGTTCCGGTCAGAACGGCTCATCGTCATGGGCGATCGCTTCCTCGTAGGACTGCATCTGTCTCGCGTAGCGGCGTTCGGTCAGCCATGTGTCGTGACGCCGGCGGGCCGTGCCGCACGGGCCACAGCTGCCGAACTTGCCGTCGGGGTGCTCGGGGCATCCGTAGGGCGGGGCATCCAGCAGCAGCGGCCGTTCCGGCGGCTGCGGTCGCGCGCCGCGCTCTTGCTGCTCGGACCACCGCGCCCACTGCTCGGCCCGTTCTGCCCCTTCCGATCGCACTCGCGCCTCGGCCCTCTCCCGCGCTCCCCCCACAGCCGCGACATGTCTCGACATGTCGTGATCGGGCGGCGGCGGGCACTCGGAGGGGGGCGCCGTTCGGGTGTCCGCACGCAGCGGCCGAGCGAGCGCGATCCATTCCGACCCCTCGGCCTGGTAGATCGTCAGAAACCCCGAGTCCGCGAGCATCACTAGGTGCTCGATCACCATCTCGACCACGCCCTGCCCCGGATACAGGTCGGCCGCGATCAGTTCCGGCACTAGCTCCCGCCTGCCGGTCAGATCGGTGTGCAGCCACAGGCCGTGCGCGGTCGGCTTCGCCTCGTGCGGGGCTCTCATGTACCCCGCGAACTGCAGATCGCTCGCCGCGATCGTCCGCTGTCTCGTTGCTGCCCGTGTCATTACCCCTCGCGAATCCCTCGAAACACAGGTCGATAGCTAGCTCTAGGTAGTGCCGCGCAACCCGAAAACACTCGGTCCAGCCCCGGCCGAACGGCAGCAGGTGCCACGCATCGACTTCGGAGCGGAACGCGGCCGGGAACCACTCGCGCAGCGAGCGCAGCGCTTCCCTCTCCCACGTGGCGTCGGTGCCGCGTGCGAGCACCACGAGGTGCGCGCCGGCCGCGACCATTGCCTGAACGCGAGCGAACCGCCACGCCCGGCCCACTTTGAGCACGCCGGCGTGCGGCCAATAGACGACATACGTCATCGCGAACTGCGGCATCATCGGCTTTTCACCCGCTCCCCGCCTGTGGACAACTTGCGACGCGAGTTCCGCGTTTGTGGCTGACTTGGCGCATGACTACAGCTACGGATGCAGCCACCCTGGATGCGAGCAGGGAGAACCCGCCGAGCGCGCGCGTCCTGGTGAGGTCCGAAACCGCGATCGAACAGCACACGCTGTACCTGGAAGCGATAGACGACGACCTCGGCTCGTGGGTTCGCATCGCGCCCGCCGACGCGGGCGGCCCGGTGATGACCCTCGAC
>NZ_CAKKMM010000854.1:0-2199 GCF_918698205.1 Microbacterium sp. Bi128
TCTCTCACCAGGTGAGTCTCATCGCCGTCCAGGCGGGCGCGCTCCAGGTCTCTTCCGCCGATCCCGACGCACGACGCGGAGCCGGCATCATCCGCTCGCTGTCCGTGCGCACGCTCGACGAACTGCGTCAGATGGTGGGCGTCCTGCGCGCCGAGGGCGCTCCCACCCCGGGCGACAAGCCGCAACCCACCCTCGACGATTTGCCGCGCCTGCTCTCGGACAGCGACCTCCCGGCGGATCTGGTCACCGATGTCCGCGGCGAGCTCGCGCCGCCGCTGCAGCGGGCGGTCTACCGGACCGTCCAAGAGGGGCTGACGAACGCGCGGAAGCACGCCCCGGGGGCGCGCGTCCGAGTGAGCGTGCGGACGACGACGACGGCCGTGGACGTGGTCGTGCACAACGACGCCCCGATCGCCGAGGCACTCCCCCTGCCGTCGGGGGGCGCGGGGCTGAGAGGACTGCGCGAGCGCGCCGAGCTGCTGGGCGGACGCCTCGACGCCGGCGGCGAGCCCGACGGAGGATTCCGCCTCGCGGTGACGCTCCCGCGTCGCGAACCTGAGCGCTGAGGACGACCTCAGGACAGGCGAAGCTCCGCTTCGGACTTCGGGTACGTCCGACGCAACCACTCGCCGAACCCGGGCTGCGCCAGGCACGCCGAAGCCTCCTGGCACCGCACGACGGGGTCGTCGGCCGCGTAGGTGCGGTACACCTCGACCTTGGCATCCAGCACGTCCCCCGCGACGTTGACGGGCTGGTCCTGCGACGGATAGCCGAGGTAGTACGACATCGCCTCGGCCTCGAGACCCACCGCCGGGGCGGAGGCGCGCACGAGCGAGCCGACGCACGAGTGATCGGGGTGGTCGCCCTGCGCGAAGGCGCTCTCGTGCGGCACGTTCGTGCTCACCCGCCGCGGGCGGGCGGCGGCCATGAGTTCGGCCAGCGTCGCCGTCAGCCGCGGGAGATCGTACGCCGGACCACCGTCGATCGGCACGAGCTCGGTCGCGTCCCCGTTGATGAGCTGCGTCAGTCCGGCGTGGCCGGTAGCGGTGAAGCCCTTCGCGTCGAGACCGCCGTCGGGCAGACGCAGGACCGTGATGGACAGGCGCGGCTCGTCGGCCGGCACGAAACGCGTCACCCGTGCCCCGCTGAGGAGGGTGAGCTCGCGCTCGTCCCACTCTCCCGTCGCTCCGCGCATGAGGTCGTACGCCGCACGGATCCCCGCTTCCCGTTCTTGCGCGTACTCCAGGCCCTTGCCCGCATCGCCCGCCGTGACGTAGACGGCACGCACCGTGGCGCCCGCCGCGATCGAGTCGGCGAGACCGGGATTGGCGAAGATGATGTCGTCATCGGCGTGCGCCCAGATCGTCATCGCTGTGTCGATCCCCGGGGCTTCGAATGCCGGAGACAGTTCCGTCGGCGTCGCCGGCGGAGCGATCGACTGAAGGGGGGTCCACGCGCCCACCGGACCGCCGCTGCGGCGCAACTGTCGCACGAGCAGGGCGCCTCCGCCGAGCCCGGCGAGCGCCAATCCGCCGATGATCAGTCCCCGCCGCGTCACGCGGACGCGGCGGGCGTCGCGCGCGGATTTCTCCCGCTCGCCTTCCACCCCAGCAAGGTCGTCGTCCTGCACCGTGGCTCCGTCTCGTATCCCCCCGGGCCGAGCGGGCGACGGTTTCGGGTCGTCGGCGCTCGGCGTGACCTTCCGACGCTATCGCGCGCGCACCGAATACGCGGACAGTCCACGCGCCATGCCCACCGCGCGGCGGGGGAAAGGGGGCCGACCGGCGGGGTGGACCGCGCCCCGCCGCGCCCATCGTCCTCGTCGCGCGCGCTCAGCCGACACCTAGGCTCGGCCGGAACGCTTGGGGCCATGCAGACGTCTTCGCCGCCGCGGTCGCTGTCTCCCCTCGCCCTGCGCGTGCGCGCCGTGATGTGGGAGTGGGACCCGATCGGCGTCCGATCGATCGGAGACGGCTGGCCCGAAGACGAATACGACGACCTGCTCGTTCCGCTGATCGACGCGATCGCCGAGGATCCTCCCGTCGACCAGCTCGCCGACGAGTTACGGGAAGTTCTCGAGACCGACTACGGACTCCCCACCCCCGAGGGGAGCGTCGAAGTGGCCCGCACCCTGCTGGCGTTGCGGCACGAGGACGCACCGCGCCGCGGTTAACGCTCGCCTCCGGTTCACGCAAGCCC
>NZ_CAKKMM010000855.1:0-2191 GCF_918698205.1 Microbacterium sp. Bi128
TCATCCAGGGCCGGGCCTGCCTGACGACGCGTTCAAACGGTGCGAGGTACACCTCATGCAAAGTCCGTTCGTCGAGCACGTTGTTGACGGTGGTCCGCTCGGTCTCGGCCTCGTTGGCGACGAAGTGCTTGGGGCAGGCGCCGATGCCCTGGCCCTGGATGCCGTCCACGTACGCGGCCGCCAGTTCACCGGTGAGGAGCGGGTCCTCGGACAGGCACTCGAAGTTCCGGCCCGCCAGCGGTGAACGGTGCAGGTTCATGGTGGGTCCGAGCACCACGTCCACCTGCTGGCGGCGCGCCTCGGCCGCCAGCAGCTTCCCCACCCGCGCCATCAGCCGCCGGTCCCAGGAAGAGGCCAGGCACGTGGCGGACGGCAGGTTCACCGAGCCGGCTGCCTCGGTGTCGCGGTGGCCGCGGACGCCGACGGGCCCGTCGGAAACCGTGATCTTCGGCAGTCCCAGGCGCGGCTCGGCCTGGGTGTGCCACAGGCCGGAGCCGCTCAGGAGCCGGACTTTCTCAGCCAAAGGCAGAGTGCGGATCGTTTCTTCGACGTCGGCGTCAAAGCTCGTGGAGGTCATTCGTTGGTGCTCCTGATCGTTGGTTTCGTCAGCTATCAGCATGGGTTTGCGGCGGCGCGCCCGGACAGCGCAGTTTCATTGGTTGACACGGCGCTGGGTGGAATTTAGGAGGCGACGGCTGCTGAGGTGGCGGCGGCGGTCAGGCGGTGGGTGCCGGCCCACACGCTTCGGCCGTCCTGCCCCGGCAGCCTGATCTCCGCCTCCACGCCGTCGGGAATTGTTGCTTCGACTTCCAGCACCCCGTCGCCGGTGGTCCGCCACTCGACGGCGATGGTGCCGTGCGGGCTGCGCAGGCTGGTTTTGGCCCAATCGATGCCCTCGCCGGGCAGGGGCGCGATCAGCACCCTGGAGTAGCCCGGGGCGAGCGGCCGGATTCCACCGACGTACTTGTGCAGCCAATCAGCAATGGCGCCGAGCGCGTAGTGGTTGAAACTGGTCATTTCGCCGGGGTTGTTTGAGCCGTCCGGGAGCATGGAGTCCCACCGTTCCCAGACGGTGGTGGCCCCCATGGTCACCGGGTACAGCCATGAGGGGCATTCCTGTTCGAGCAGGAGCCTGTACGCCGCGTCAGTGTGACCGGTATCGGCCAGGGCGCCGGTGATGAAGGGGGTCCCGGCGAACCCGGTGGAGACGCGGTAATTGTTGTTCCGTACCAGTTCGGCGAGGCGGTTGGCGGCAAACTCCCGCTGCCGGCCGGTCTGCAGGATGTCGAAGGCGATGGCCAGCGCGTAGACCGTGGTGCAGTCGCTGTGCACGGTTCCGTCGGCGGCCACGTAGTGGGTGTTGAAGGCCGCTTTGACCCGTTCGGCGAGGCGGCCGAACCCGTCGGCGTCGGCGTCGTGTCCCAGGAGCGCAGCCGTCCGCGCGGTGATGGACGCCGTGCGGTACAGGCACGCTGTGGCGACGACGCCGGTGTCCGCCTTGGCCGCCCACGGCTGGTCCGGCGCGGCGTCCGGGTCCAGCCAGTCGCCGAACTGGAAGCCTTCATCCCAGAGCCCGGCGGGCGAGAGCAGTCCCTCTACCCGGCGGGTGTGGGAGGCCATCGAGTCGTACTGGTCCTTCAAGACGGTGTCGTCGCCGTAGGCCTCCCACAGCGCCCACGGAACCCACACGGATGCCTCGCTCCAGATGGCAGAGGATTCCGGTGCCGGGAATTCCGGCGGCTGGGGGCAGTACTTCAGGGCGTCCGGCACGGTGATGGGAACGAGTCCGCCGGCAGCCTTTTGTTCCGCGGCGAGGTCGAGGAGCCAGTCCTGCAGGAAGCCCTTGACGTCGTAGAGGAAGGCGGCCGTGGGGGCGAACACGGCGATGTCCCCGGTCCAGCCCAGCCGCTCATCGCGCTGCGGGCAGTCGGTGGGGAGGTCCAGGAAATTGCCCTTGAGGCCCCAGACGATGTTGCGGTGCAGCTGGTTCACCAGCGGGTTGGAGCACTCGAAGCTGCCGGTGCGTTCAAGCCGGGAGTGCACCGCCACGGCTTCGAGGGATTCCGCCGTCAGCTCGCCGGGCCAGCCGGATACTTCCGCGTAGCGGAACCCGTGGAAGGTCTTGCTGGGTTCGAAGAAGTCCTTGGCGCCGGAGAGGATGAACGTGTCGGTGGCGGCGGCCGAGCGCAGC
>NZ_CAKKMM010000856.1:0-2189 GCF_918698205.1 Microbacterium sp. Bi128
GCGTCGGGGTTGTGCGCGAAGTCCACCACGGCGGCCGGCGCCGTGGACACGAGCTGCATCCGGCCCGGCACGGCAACGGTGAAGGGATCCGCGGCGTCGAGGGCGGCCTGCACCGCGGCCGGCTCGTGGCCGCCGGCGAGGACCATCACCGTGGCCAGCGCGGCATTGGCGACGTTGAAGCCGCCCGGCAGGCCCGTGTGGACGCGCAGCTCGGCGCCGTCGCGGTGCCGGAGGACGAAGTCGGAGCCGAGGCCCCGCGGAGCAGTCCGGACCACAGTCCAGTCCGCGGTTCGGTCCGTGGTCCGGTCGGCGTCAGCCGGCCCGGCGCCGTCGGTCCCGGCCGTGGCCAGGGTCGTGACCGGGATTTCGGCGGTGGCCGCAAGCTTGCGGCCCCAGTCATCATCGATGGTCACGACGGCGGCGCGGGCGCGTTCCGGCGAGAACAGCCGGGCTTTGGTCTGGAAGTATTCCTCCATGGTCCCGTGCAGGTCCAGGTGGTCCTGGGTGAGGTTCGTGAAGCCGGCGACGTCGAACACCACGGCGTCGACACGGTGGAAGGACACGGCGTGCGAGGAAACCTCCATGGAGGCGGCATCGAGCCCGCGTTCGCGCATGAGCGCCAACAGTGCGTGCACATCCGTGGATTCGGGAGTGGTCAGCAGGCTCGGGATCGGCTCCCCGCCGGCCAGGATCTCAATCGTCCCGATCAGCCCGGTCCGCTTACCCAGCGCCCGCAGCAGGGCATTGATGAAATAGGTGGTGGTGGTCTTGCCGTTAGTGCCTGTCACCCCGAAGAGGGCCGGTGCCCCGGCGCCGTCGGGCCTGCTCTGGTAGATGAGCGCGGACAGCTGGCCGACCACGCTGCGCGGCTCGTGGGCCAGCAGGACCGGGACGGCGATGTCATGGCCCAGGGCCAGCAGGCGCGCCCCGGCGTCGTCTGTCAGGACCGCCACGGCGCCGGCGTCGACGGCCTGGGACACGAAGTCGGCCCCGTGCCGTGTGGCGCCCGGCAGGGCCACGTACAGGTCTCCCGGGCGGACCGACCGGGAGTTCAGGGAGATCCCGGTGACCTGGACGGAGCCGGATGCACCGGGAACGGCGATGCCGATCGCCGCGCCAATGTCTGCCAGCGGCACTGCGGCAACCGCAGTGGGCCGGAAGCCCTGGGTGGAGTCATGGCCGGACGGCGCGGAAGCATCGGGGTCGGTGAGCTCTGACAAGTGGATCTCCGTTGTGGTGCTAGTGGATCGGGCACTGAACTAATCGGGCACTGAAAAAAATCGGGCACTGAATGAATCGGGCACTGAAAAAAATCGGGCACTGGTAGATCGGGACCTGCGCACGCGGAAATGCTCCGGCGCGCAGGCAATGGGTGTGGCGTCGGCTGGTGACTTCCGGGTGCCAGGTGGAACAGGCGCTACTTGGCGTACTGCGGCAGCCGCGCGGGTTCGCCGGTGGAGGGCTGGACGTTGAATGTGCGCAGCGTCTGGCTCATCACCGAACGGAACACCGGTCCATTGGTGATTCCGAAGATGCTTCCCTTGGGCCGTTGCAGGACCACCTCAACAATAAACCGCGGATCGTCCATGGGCGCCATTCCGATGATGGAGGCTGTATAGCCGCAGAACCCTGATTTGCCGTCGTCGCAGGGCGATTCGGATGTGCCGGTCTTGGCGCCCACCCGGTACCCGTCGATCGCGGCCTCTTTGATCTCGCCCTCGGTTACGGCGCTCTCAAGGATGTCGCGGACCTGTTTGGCGGTTTCCTTGGAGACGACCTGCTGCGGGGCTTTGGCCGGGACTTTTTCCTCGGCACCGTCCGGGTTGATGTAGCTGTCGATCAGCCGGGGCTGGAGCATCACGCCGTCGTTGGCGATGCTCTGGTAGGCCCGGACAGTCTGGAGGGTGGTTTGGGCGACGCCCTGGCCGAAGAGCACTGTGTATTGCTGACGCCCGTCCCACTGGTCGGCCGGGGTCAGGATGCCCTTGGATTCGGCCGGCAGACCGATGTCGGGGGCATCGCCGATGCCGAACTTCCGCAGCCAGTCATAGCGCTGTTCCTTGCTCAGCCGCTGGCCCACCATGACTGTGCCGGTGTTCATGGAATAGCCGACAATGCCCGCCAGCGTCCGCTGCTCGGTGCCGTGTTCGAACGCGTCACTGAAGGTCTGGCCGTCCACTGTGTAGGTC
>NZ_CAKKMM010000857.1:0-2182 GCF_918698205.1 Microbacterium sp. Bi128
ACATCGTCGAGCGATTCGATGAACCCGTCACCGGCCGCGGCATGCAATACCAGGCGCGGGAAATGGAGCGGCTCATTGCGGCCGGCTCCGTTGCCAACGACATCCTGCCGCCCCGGCAGAGCGTTCAGGTCATGGAGGCCATGGACGAAGTTCGGCGCCAGATCGGCCTCGCCTACGCCAGCGACGACAAGGACCACTGGCGCGCCTAGTACCGGTCCTGCGGCGGCCCCAGTTTTCCATGAGGAGGCACGGCCGCCGCTCACCCTCGCCCGATCAGCCCGGCCACGCGATCGAGTTCTTCATCCAGATTGTAGAAATGTACCGCCAGCCGGATTCTGCCCTCCCGGACCGATACCACCACGTTGGCCTGGCGGAACCGCGCCAGGACCGCCTCAGTGTCTGTCACCGGCACGGAGAAGATCGTGGAGCGGTGCTGCTCGGCGAACGGCCGGAACGAGGAGCCCTGCGCCGCCAGGGCCTGCTGAAGGTGAAGGGCGAGCCGGGCGTTGCGATCGAGCAAGGCCCCGATCCCAAACCTGCGGAAGATGCCGAGCGCCGCCTGCTCGGCCAGGGCGGGAAACCAGGCCAAGGAGGTGTCGAGCTTCGAGGCCGTGGGTGAGAGGTCCATGGCCGGTCCGTAGAAGCTCCCGGCCGGGTTGCGCGCGGCCTTCCAGCCGGGACTGACGGGCTGGATCCGGTCAAGCAGTCCGCTGCGGACATAGAGGTAGCCCATGCCCCGGGAGCCGAGCAGGAACTTGTGGCTCGCGGCGGCCAGGAAATCCACGCCGTCGCGCACCACATCCAGGGGCACCGCGCCCGCGGCCTGGCAGGCGTCGACGAAGAACCAGGCGCCGGAGCGGGCCGCGACCCGGCTGAGCGCGGCCAGGTCCGCCCGGTAGCCGTTGGCCGAATGGACGGCACTCACGGCGATCAGGCGGGTGCCGCCGTCGGCCGCCTGGCCAAATTCCTCGGCCGTCACGCCGTCCCCGCCCGGTGCCACGGCGCGGACCTCGTAACCGCGGTTCCGGAGCAGGAGCCAGGGGTAATAGTTCGAGGCGAATTCGTTCCCTGCAACCACGACGTTCTCGCCGCGCTTCGCCGGCGGCAGGTTGGCGGCCACTATCCCGGCGGCGGAGCTCACGGCCGGGACGATCGCGATCTCCCCCGCCGTCGCCCCGACGATCTCCGCGAACATGGCGCGGGCCTCCTCCCCTGCCCGCTCGGCATCCATCCAGTCAAACCTGCCGGCGGACCATCGCTTGACGGCCAGCTCGTAGGCCTCGCGGGCGGGTGCACAGCCGACGTTCATCGAGGCGGTGTTGAGATAGATGGTCTCCTGTAGCCCCGGGAAGAGTCCACGAATTTCGGCCGCCTGCATGACACGGACCGCCTAGCCGTGCCCGCGCACGGAGTCCAGGCCCTTTGCGTAGGCCGCCTGCCCCACGTGCTGGAGGCAGTCGGCAATCGTGCTGACCAGCCGCACCCCGAGGGTGACGGGCGGGTCCCAGCGGGTATCGACGATGCGGTCGAAGTCGTCGTCGCCGAGGTTCTCCAGGAAATTCACGGTCTGCCGGTGGACAGCTTCGTAGTATTCGAGCAACAGTTCCGGCGGTGCCTGCACCGCGTCCACCTGGCCGCTCGTATGGCCGTAGCCCGTGTCCCGCTTGGAGAGCGGCAGGCCGAAGCGGGCGGCAAACCCCTCCGAGGTCCACACCTGGTCCAGGCCCGCGGCGGAGGCGACTTGCGCGTCCTCGACCCTGCTGAGGTGCCAGATGAGCCAGGCCATTGAATTCCCGTTGCTTCCGGGCCGTCGGAGCAGGGTGGCATCATCAACCCCGGCCAGGGCCGCGGCCACCGTCTCACGGATCCGGCCGAAGGCATCCAGCAGCAGTTCATTGGATTTCATCGAGTCCCCTCCCTGTGCATGATCGGAGTGCTTGCATGATCGGTGATCCCCATGCTTGCATGGAGGCCGCACCGGCGGATAGGGCCGGGCGTCGCCGTGTCAACGGCGCACGCGGAGACGATGACGGGGGCAACACGGCCACGCGCAGTTCCGCAGTCCGCGAGGTCTTGGCAGCGGCGACCCCCGCGCCTACCCTTACGGATTATGAGCAACTTGTTGCCTGTAGCGCAGCCGGTTCGGGCGACGTCCAGTCGCTGGGAACGCCGGGACAAGTTC
>NZ_CAKKMM010000858.1:0-2179 GCF_918698205.1 Microbacterium sp. Bi128
GTCCTGCGCCCAGTACGGCACCGGCTGCACGTCGGCGGCGTCGCCCGTGCCGAGGCCCGTATGGGCGGGGTCGGCGATGTCGGGCAGGTCGGGGTGTTTCATCAGCCCGTGGGCGACGTCGACGCGGAACCCGTCCACGCCGCGATCCAGCCAGAACCGCAGTACGCCTTCGAACATGTCCCGTACGTCGGGGTTGGTCCAGTCGAAGTCGGGTTGGGAGGTGTCGAAGATGTGCAGGTACCACTGCCCGAGGGTGCCGTCGGCTTCGGTGACGCGTGTCCACATCGACCCGCCGAATACGGCTTGCCAATTGTTGGGCGGGAACTCGCCGTACTGGCCTTTGCCTTCGCGGAAGATGTAACGGGCGCGGGCGGGGCTGCCGGGGGGTGAGGCGAGGGCTTCCTGGAACCAGGGGTGGTCGCTGGAGGAGTGGTTGGGGACGATGTCGATGAGGATCCGCAGGCCCCGCGCGTGGGCGGCGGCGATGAGGTCGTCCGCGTCAGTGAGGGTGCCAAAGACGGGATCGACGTCGGTGTAGTCGGACACGTCGTAGCCGGCGTCGCGCTGGGGGGAGCGGTAGAACGGCGAGAGCCAGACGGCGTCGATGCCGAGGTCGACGAGGTCGTCGAGGTGGATCGTGACTCCAGGGAGGTCACCGATCCCGTCTCCGTTGGCGTCCGCGAACGAGCGCGGATACACCTGATAAATCACAGCGTCGTGCCACCAGTTTTCACTCACCTCGGCATCGTAATGCAAACGCTTACGTCATTTGCAAACCAGAAAGACGCGGTTGCTAGTTGCCCCACGTGTCGTAGCGGACGTATGGTGTATGCGCTTGCACCGCAAAGACGGGGTCCGCTTGGGCGCCTTACGATGATGAAAGGGGTCACCGATGAAGGTGACGTCACGGAAGTTGTTCGCTTCCGCAGCTTTGTTCACAGCCAGCGCGATCGCACTGTCCGGTTGTGCGCCGTCCGCTTCCACCCCGGCCGAGAGTGAAGCGTCGGGGGAGCCGATCACGGTGTGGGTGGATATCGAACGCCAACCCGCCCTCGAGGCGGTCGCTGCCTCCTTCACCGACGAGACCGGGATCCCGGTGGATCTGGTGACCCGCGATTTCGCGACGGTCGATCAGGACTTCATCAGCCAGGTCCCCACCGGGGAAGGCCCGGATGTCATCGTCAGCCCGCACGACAAACTGGGCGCGTACGTCGCTGCCGGTGTCGTCGCCCCCGTCGAGCTCGGTGATGTCGCCGACCAGTTCGCCGACACCGCCATCCAGGCCATGACCTACGACGGCGCCACCTACGGGGTGCCGTACTCAATCGAGAACGTCGCCCTGGTGCGCAACACCGCCCTGGTGCCCGACGCGCAGACCACCTTCGACGCCGCGATCGCTGCTGGCCGGGCTGCGGGCACGCAGTACCCGTTCCTGGTGGGCCTGTCCCCGGAGCAGGGGGACCCTTATCACCTGTACCCGCTTCAGACCTCGTTCGGGTCCGAGGTGTTCGCGCAGAACGCCGACGGCAGCTACGACCCCTCCCAGCTGGTGCTGGGCGATGAGAACGGTGTCCGCTTCGCCGATGCTCTGAAGACGTGGGGGGCGGAGGGCATCCTCAACCCCAACATCGACAGCGACAAGGCCAAGGAGTTCTTCCTTGCCGGGCAGTCGCCGTACTACCTGACCGGGCCGTGGAATGTGCCCGACATCAAGGCCGCCGGCATCGACTACGCCATTGACCCCATTCCCTCCGCCGGTGGGGAAGCGGCCCGCCCCTTTGTCGGGGTGAACGGGTTCTTCCTCTCCAGCAAGTCCACCAACGCGCTCGCGGCGACGAACTTCATCGTCAACTACCTCTCCACCGAGGATGCGCAGATGTCACTGTATGAGGCGGGTGGGCGCCCGCCGGCGCTGCTGTCCGCGTACGACAAGGCCGCCGCGGAAGACCCCGACATCGCCGCGTTCGGGCAGATCGGTCAAGACGGCGTCCCCATGCCCGCCATCCCGGAGATGGGGTCGGTGTGGGCGGACTGGGGCAACGCAGAGCTCGCCCTCATCCGCGGCGAGGGAGACCCGGCGCAGGTGTGGACCACCGCCGCCAGCAACATCTCCGCCAAGATCGCCGGCTAACACCACCGCCCGGCAGGGTGGGGCGCGGACCCGAAACGCGCCCCACCC
>NZ_CAKKMM010000859.1:0-2177 GCF_918698205.1 Microbacterium sp. Bi128
CTCTCGGAGTGACCACGTCGGCAGGTCCCGGACAGTCTAGGAGGAGCCCGTGTCCCACCCGATCGATGTCGGATCAGTACTCGGTGGCCGCTACAAGGTCACTGCCACCGTACTGACCTCACATGACCAGGATCTGGTGCTGGACGGTGTGGACCAGGTGCTCAACCGCCCCGTGAGCATACTCGTCGCAGGCCCGGGCAACGCCGACCAGGTGGCCCAGAGCGCCCGTGAAGTGGCCACGGGCGAACGTCCCGGCAACGTGCAGATCCTCGATCTTGGCGTCAGCGACGCCACCACGTACCTGATCACCAATCACACCTCGGCCGCGGATCTGCTGGATCTTGTGGTCTCTTCCAACCCGCCGTACGTCGAACCCTTCTTCACGGACACGCTGGGCAGCGAGATCTTTGGGCAGGCCCGCTCCCACGAACCCGAAACCTACGACGGGCTTTACGACGACGAGGAAGTCGACGCCGGGTACATCAACTATGGCCAGGCCCAGGGCACAAACGCACAGCCGCCGGCTTCTCCGGCACCGCCCCCCGCGGGAGTACCGTCGCGGCCCGCTTCCGCTCCTGCTGCCGCGGCAGCAGCCGCGGCGGCCGCCAGGGCACCCAAGGCCCCCACAACCGCACCGCAGGAGACGGCGGCGCATTCAACGGCGCCGCAGCCCGTCCAGAACGGCGGCGCGCCCCGCCAGGCCGAAGCGGCAGCGCAGCAGCCGGCAACCGCCGCGGCACCAAAAGTTTCCTTGTGGTCCGACGACGACTACACCGGTGACGATCACCGCGGCGGAGAGCACCACGGCGGCGCAGCCGCGGCTGCCGGAGTGGCTGCTGCCGGCTTCGACTCGGCGGATCGGGCTCCGGGCAACTTCCCCGCCTCCGCCCGTGCCGCCGTCGACCAGGATGAGGACGAGTACGAGTACGAAGACGAGGACGAGCCCAACCGGGAGCCGCGTTCCATGCGCTGGCTGGTGGGCGGGCTCCTGGCTGCCGTGCTGGTGGTCGGCCTGATCTTCGCGGTCACCAACCTTGGCAGCCTCTTCAAGAGCAGCCCGCAGACCAACGCCGCAACCACCGCCTCCTCCAGCGCACCGGAACCGTCCACCGCGCAGCCGTCGTCGACCGCCACCGAGGCGCCGGCGGCCGCCGGAAATTACGACTCCGACCTCGTCAAGACTTTTGACGGGAACGGCGCGAGCTTCTGGTCAGACATGGAATTCGCGACGGACGACTGGGGCGGACTCGCCTCCGAAGTTCCGCTCGTGGTCAAGCTGAAGGACCCTTCCAAGGTCTCCTCCGTCACTCTGAGCCAGTTGGGGGCCTCCGGTGGCAACATCAGCGTCTTCACCAATGACAAGCCGACCCTGGACGGTGCAAAGCAGATTGGCAGCAACAGCTTTACGTCACCGGACCTGACCATGCCGCTGTCTGAACCCGTCACGGCGCAGTACGTGATCGTGTCCATCAAGAAGCTTCCGAAGCTGGCCGCACCCAAGACCCGCTATGGGTACGGCCTGCGCTTGGCCGAAATCAAAGTCCAGTAACGGCCCTGCGCGGCTGCCGCTGCGCCCAAAGGCGGCGGCTGCGCTGTAAGGCTGCGGCTGCGCTCTAAGGCTGCCGCTGCGCCCTAAGGCGGCTGTCGTGCAGCGGAGGCCACGCCCGCCGGATGGCCGGTAATCCTGGGCCGTCTCCGGCCCCGGCCCCGGCAAACCGGTACCCTGAGTAGTGGTGTTGCTCCGTGACGCCCATTTCGGCCGGAATATTCAATGCCCGGCAATAGTTGTGCCATGTGGCCGGCCATCGAGGCGGGCGCATCGACAAAGGAAGAGGTTCACCGTTCAGTGAGCAACGCAGAAAACACTGCCTCCGAAGTACGTGATGTCATCATCGTCGGCTCCGGCCCGGCGGGCTACACCGCAGCGGTGTACACGGCGCGCGCGAACCTGAAGCCGCTGCTCCTGGCAGGCTCGGTTACGGCCGGCGGCGAACTGATGAACACTACGGACGTGGAGAACTACCCAGGGTTCCCCGACGGCATCATGGGCCCGGACCTGATGGAGAACTTCGAGAAGCAGGCCGCCCGTTTCGGCACGGAGATCCAGTTTGAGGACGTCACCGATTTGGACCTCGACGGCGACGTCAAGACCGTCACCATCGGCACGGGGGAGACCT
>NZ_CAKKMM010000860.1:0-2177 GCF_918698205.1 Microbacterium sp. Bi128
GCCGAACCCTAAGGACCAGCTGCATGGGATTCACCGAACTCTTTGTGTCCACCCACGAAGAAGCCCTCAAGCGCGCCGGCGCACTGGAAGGCGGCAGCCCGGCCGCCCCGGGCGCCGTCCGCATCCCGGAGATCAGCGATTTCGAGGTGGAGCGGCTGGGAGACCTCGCCGGCGTCGCCGTGCACGCCCCGGGCGCGGACTATGAACTGGCCATGGTCGACGTGGCCAGCGACTCGCTGCTCGGCGTCCCGGCGGCAATGGTCCGTACGCTGGCGGAACTGCTCAGCTATGAAACCGAAGGGGAGGGCGAGGTCCTGGAGGATGTCGCCGCCAACTGGGCCGCCGAGGAGGACATGCCCTTCGGCCCCGACGAGGCCCGGGACTACGTCCGCCGGATCGCCGAGCTCGCCGCCGGCGTCGACTCCGCCACCAGGTCCGGCCTCTACGTCTGGACGTCCTGACCGGCCCTCGAGGCCGCATCCAGGCCGCGCGCTGGTGCGCCGGGTACGTGTCAAGTCGAAATCCTGCCGGTGATCTGGCACAATGAACAGGTACTCGATCTGCGTGGCCCCTCTCTCCGCGTCTGGATCTTGTCCTTTAGAACCCCCAAGTACGGCCCGCCCCACGGGTGCAGAACGCCGGGCTCGACCCCGTTTCAGAAACAGGAGTGACCACAAAAGTGGCCGTAAAGATTCGCCTTAAGCGCTTCGGTAAGATGCGCGCACCGTACTACCGCATCGTCGTCATGGACTCACGCTCCAAGCGTGATGGCCGTGCTATCGAAGAGATCGGCAAGTACCACCCGACCGAAGAGCCCTCGTACATCGAGGTCGACACGGACCGTGCCCAGTACTGGCTCGGCGTCGGCGCACAGCCGTCCGAGCAGGTCGCCGCAATCCTGAAGATCACCGGTGACTGGCAGAAGTTCAAGGGTCTCCCGGGCCAGGAGGGAACCTTGAAGACCAAGGCTCCCAAGGCTGCCTTCGTTACCCCGGAAAAGGGTTCCGTGATCATCCCGGAAGCCATCACCAAGAAGGCCAAGAAGGACGAAGCTGCCGAGGCTCCCGCCGACGCCGCCGAAGCAGAGACCACCGAGGCTGAGTAAATTGCTGGCAGAAGCGCTCGAACACCTGGTCCGCGGGATTGTTGACAGCCCCGAGGACGTCAAGGTCAGTGCGAAGAACAACCGCCGCGGGGAAACCCTCGAGGTGCGCGTTCATCAGGACGACCTCGGACGGGTGATCGGCCGGCAGGGCCGGACCGCACGCGCACTGCGCACTGTGGTTGCGGCGCTGGCGGACGGCGAGCCGGTCAGGGTCGACGTCGTCGATACCGACCGCCGCCGGTAGCGCGTTCAGCACTACTTGTCTTAAGTCCGGCCCCTTCACCAGATAATGGTGGAGGGGCCGGACTGTTTTCCCGTAATTCCGCACCAGAGAATACAGAATCACCAACCCCGAACAGAGGAACAGATGCAGCTCCAGGTGGCACGAATCGGCAAGCCCCACGGCATCCGTGGCGAAGTGACCGTCCAGGTGCTCACGGACGCGCCCGGCGACCGTTTTGTCCCCGGCACGCAGTTCATCGTGGAACCCGCCTCGGCCGGGCCGCTGACGGTAATCAGCGCCCGCTGGAACAAGGACATCCTGTTGCTGGCCTTCGATGAGATCGAGACCCGCAACGAGGCCGAGACCCTGCGCGGCGCCAAGCTGTTCATCGAAACCGAAGACATCGGCGCCGAGGACGACGACGAGGGCTGGTACGAGCACGAGCTCGTTGGCCTGGAGGTCCGGGTGGGCGGCGACGTGGTCGGCAAGGTCTCCGGACTGCACACCCTGCCGGTCCAGGACCTGCTGGTGGTCACCACCGATGAGGGCAAGGAAGTCCTGATCCCGTTCGTCGAACAGATTGTGCCCGAGGTCAACGTGGGTGAAAAGTACGTCCTCGTCACCCCGCCGCCCGGACTGTTCGAAGTCAACACGGACGAGGCGCCCGAGGCCCAAAACCCCGAGGCCCCAAACCTCGAGGCCCAAAACCCCGCAGCCCAGGCTCCGAAAGCCGAGGGTGCCGCGGCCCGGAACTCCGAAGAGCAGGGCATCGCGTAGATGAGAATCGACGTCGTCAGCATCTTTCCGGAGTACCTGGCCCCGCTGGAGCTGTCGCTGATCGGCAAGGCC
>NZ_CAKKMM010000861.1:0-2176 GCF_918698205.1 Microbacterium sp. Bi128
CATCAACCCCTTCGGGATGGACGCGACGTGACCCCGCGTTGCTGTGGTTAGGGGCGGTACCCTGAGGCGTAGTTCCGGGTGGGCCGGACGCCAGGGCGCTGCAGGGGCACCCAGAGCTTGTAGCGGTCAGCCCGGTAGTAGGACACGGAGTAGTCCACCATGGCGCGGGCCACGAACGCGTGGCGCTGGATCTTGAGCAGCGGAGTTCCGACCTCGACGTTCAGGAGACGGGCCGTGGACGGCGACGCAGCCGTCGCCTCGATCATGTCCTCGCCCCATTCCATCACCAGCCCGTAGCGTTCGCTCAGCACGTTGTAGAGCGATGTGGGCGGTTCGCCGTCCAGCAGGCCGGGAACCCGGTGGGCCGGGATGAAGTTTTCGTCCACGCTCATCGGTTCGTTGTCGGCCAGCAGGAGGCGCCGGAACCGGACCAGGGGTGTCCCCTCCTCCAACTGCAGCTCACGGGCCAGGAACGCGCTGGCGCCAATTTGTTCGAAGCTCAGGACCTTGGCGGCCGGGACCATGCCGCGAAGTCAGCTTTACCTGTAGATCCAGTTTGGGTTTGCGTACAAACGTGCCCAGGCCCACGACGCGTTCAATCACTTCCTCACCCACGAGGGCATCGATGGCTTGGCGCACGGTCATCCGGGCGAGGCCGAAGCGCTGGGCGAGGTCGCGTTCGGAGGGCAGCGCAGATCCGGGCGGGCACGCGGCGGCGATGTGCGCGCGGAGGATCTCGCGCAACTGCACGTAGATTGGTACCCCGCTCTGACGGTCGATCTCGCCAATCATCTTGGACGCGTTAGTGGACGCCATGGTTCAGCCTCCGGTTGCGGCCCGGCGCGGGAAATACACTCATATCTCAAGGGTAAGCCCGTGACCCGGAAGGTCTAGACCACGCCGCCGACTCAAGTCGTGCCGGGTCCTCCCCCGCCGCTACCCTTGTAGGTACAGGCCGGAGCCGGGGCAATGCCGGCCGCCCGGTCTGACGGACTGCCTGCCGGACGCCCTCCATCTGGGTCACCGTTCGCGTGGCCGGCCCGTGCAGCAGCAACACGTACAGCACAACACCAGCATGAGGGAGTCCCGTTGCCAGTTCGCAAGGCAATCGTCACGGCCGCCATCGGCCTCCACGCCCGGCCCGCGGCAGTATTTGTCCGGGCTGTCACGGCGACCGGCCTCCCGGTGACCATCAGCAAGGACGGCAGGCCAGGCGTCGACGCCCGCTCGCTGCTGGAGGTCATGACCGAGGACTTCGAGTGCGGCTGTGAGGTGGAGCTGGCCGTCGCTGCGGACGCCCTCCCGGCCTCCTGCAGCCCCGCAGAGGCAGAGGGTGCGCTGGAGGAACTCCGGATCCTCTTGGAATCGGCAGCCGCCGCCTGAGGGCCTCCCCGCTCCCATTCGGCGGCCCGCAGTGCGGTGCCGCCCTCCAGGAGGGACGCTGCGCAGGCGGGCTGGGCCTGCAGGGACGCGCCGCACGCGGCCGGCAGGAACTCAAGAACCAAGACACAACGACGGCGGGCCCCACCAATGGTGGGGCCCGCCGTCGTGCGTTCTGAACTTTTAGTCCGGGTGGGCGCTAGTGCGCGTGGTCACCGCGGCTGTACTCGTAGACCCAGCCGACCAGTGCGACCACTGCCATCCCGCCGGCGATGAAGACGATCCACCAGCCTACGGCCAGGCCGAGGAACCCTGCGGCGCAGGACAGGCCCAGCATCAGCGGCCACCAGCTCCAGGGGCTGAAGTGTCCCTGCTCGCCGGCGCCTTCGTGGATCTCGGCGTCGTTGCGGTCCTCGGGGCGCATGCCCACGCGGCGGCCGGTGAAGCCGAGGTAAGCGCCGATCATGCCGGCGAGTCCGCCAACCAGCAGGATGGCCAGTGCGCCCACCCACTCAGTCCAGTTGGTCAGGTATCCGTAGATGAATGCAACGGGCACGAAGAAGAAGACGCCGAAGCCAAAGATCCTTGATTCGATTTTCACTTGGCGGTGTCCTTCTGGTCGGCGTTACCGAGAGCCGCTGCTGCCGGAGCAGGCGAATCCGCGGTGTAGGACTGGGAGAGCTCCGGGTGGTGCAGGTCCAGGGCAGGACGCTCGGAGCGGATGCGGGGCAGGGAGGTGAAGTTGTGGCGCGGCGGCGGGCAGGACGTGGCCCATTCCAGCGAGGCACCGAAGCCC
>NZ_CAKKMM010000862.1:0-2174 GCF_918698205.1 Microbacterium sp. Bi128
CATCACGCTCGTCCTGGGTGTGCTGCTCTACGTCGTCACGCGGGTCAACATCTTCGCGCTCATGAAGTACCTGGGCCGCGAGTACCTGCTGATCGTCGGCACCTCGTCGTCCGAGGCCGCGCTGCCCCGCCTCATCGCCAAGATGGAGCACCTCGGCGTCTCGAAGCCCGTCGTCGGCATCACCGTGCCCACGGGGTACTCGTTCAACCTCGACGGCACGGCGATCTACCTCACGATGGCGTCGCTGTTCATCGCCTCGGCGATGGGCGCACCCATGTCGATCGGCGAGCAGATCGGGCTCATGGTCTTCATGATCATCGCGTCCAAGGGCGCCGCCGGGGTGACCGGCGCCGGCCTCGCCACCCTGGCCGGCGGTCTCTCGGCCTACCGCCCCGACCTGGTCAACGGCGTCGGCGTGATCGTCGGCATCGACCGGTTCATGTCCGAGGCCCGCGCGGTCACCAACTTCACCGGCAACGCGGTCGCCACGATGCTCATCGGCGTCTGGACCAAGCAGTACGACGGCGAGCGCGTGCGGGAGGTGCTCTCGGGCCGGATGCCGTTCGACGAGGCCCTCCTCACCGGTCACGACCACTCGGCCACCCCCGCGGCGGATGCCAAGGAAGAGGCGTCGGCGGAGGCCGGCACCGGGCCCGCCCCGGTCGACACCCGGGCGCTGGATGCCTTCCGCGCCCAGGCGGAGGCCGAGGCGGCGGCTGCGGCGCGGGGTCGCTCGTGAGCCTTGCGCACTTGGGGGCGGGGACGGCTTCGGCCGCCTCCGCTCCCGCGCGTGGCTCCGGTTCCTTGGGTGGCGCAGCGTCCGTGGGTGGCTCTGGTGCCGTGGGTGGCGCAGCGTCCGTGGGTGTTTCTGGTTCCGTGGGTGGCGCAGCGTCCGTGGGTGTTTCTGGTTCCGTGGGTGGCGCAGCGTCCGTGGGTGTTTCAGGTTCCGTGGGTGGCTCAGCCCCCGCGCGCGTCGACCTCGCGCGGACGTGGCTGCTGCGCTCGCCGCTCGCCGCGGACGGCGAAACCGCGGCCGACGTGCGGGTCCTCGACCTCGAGGACGGTCTGCCCGCGGGCCGCAAGGCCGAGGGGCGCGACCGTGCCCGCCGCGCGGCCGAGGCCGCGCCGGTGTGGCTGCGCATCAGCGCTGCCGGAACGTCGGACGGCGAGGCCGACCTCGCCCTGGGCCGCGGCCTCGACGATCGTCTCGCGGGCGTCGTGCTGGCGATGTGCGCGGGACCCGCCGACGTCGCGCATGTCGCGGCATCCCTTCCCTCGGGGGTACCGATCGTCGCGATGATCGAGTCGGCCGCGGCGCTGCTCTCGGCCCCGGCGATCGCCGCCCACCCCGCGACGCGGCGCCTCGCGTTCGGCACCGGCGACTTCCGCCGCGACACCGGCATGGCCGCCGACCGCCTCGCGCTGTCGTGGCCGCGCGCGCAGTTGGTCGTCGCGTCGGCGGCGGCCGGGATCGCCGGGCCGATCGACGGTCCGTGCGCCCCGGGCGAACAGGCGCAGGATGCCGCGGCCCACGCCGCCGCGATGGGCTTCACCGGGACGCTGGCGCTGCGGGATGCCGCGATCCCCGGCGCGCACGCGGGCTTCACGCCGTCGCCCGATGAGGTCGCCGCGGCCCGGACCCTGCTCTCGGCGTCGCCCGACGGCCCGGTCGACGGGTCGTACGCCCCCGCCCGGGCCCGCGCCCGCGCGCTCGTGGCCCGCGCCGAGGCCCTGGCCGCGCTCTGACGCCGGCCCGGTCCGGGCTGCGCGGCGGCACCGTGGCGCCCAGATCACGTGATCTGATCGAGGTGACCCGCTGTGGAGCACCATGGCCTGTGACCTCGGCGAGTTCACGTGATCTGGCGGCGCTGCGGGCCCGCGGTCAACGCGACCGGAACCATCCACGCCGCCGCCGCGGGAGCGGAGCGGCCGGTGTCGCGGCGAGGCGCCGGCGGCGGCGTTCGGCCCACGCGGTCACCTCCGCTTCGACGTCGACGGTCGAGGTCACCACGGGCGGCCCGCCGAGGAGCTGCCTCCGCGCATCGATGACGCGGCGGTTGAAGTCCTCGAGCGCTTCGCGCACGTCATCCTCGCGAGACAGCGCGTCCATGCGCGCGGCGAGCTCGGTGTGCTCGACCCGCAGCGTCAAGGCGGGCGGCCCGAGTCCGCTGAGT
>NZ_CAKKMM010000863.1:0-2173 GCF_918698205.1 Microbacterium sp. Bi128
GGCCTGGACCTCGCGGCCTCGTACCGCGCGGGCGACGAGGTCGCGATCGCGGCCGTGCGCCGTTCCGCTGTGGCCGTGGGGCAGGCGATCGCCGCGGCGGCGACGCTGTGCGACCTGGAGGCCGTCGCGATCGCGGGCGGGTTCTCCCACGTGGCCGACGATTACATCGATCTCGTCCGCGCGGCGGCCGCGGCGGCATCCCTCCACGCGTACGCGCGACGGTGTCGCATCGTCCCGTCGGGATTGGACGGGGACGGCCCGCTGCTCGGGGCGGCGGCCCTCGCGCTGCGCGCGTGAGAGCGCGCCGTCCCGCTCACAGGACGGCGACGGCCATGAGAAGCACCGAGGATCCCATGGCGCTCAGCTGGAGTCGGTCGAGGCGCGCGCTCATGCGGCGGACCAGAACCGCCGACAGCACCGCATAGCCCACCGCTCCCGCGAGCAGGACAGGACCGAGGCCGATCCCGTGCCCGTGCCCTGACCCGGTCCCGTGCGTCGTCATCGCCAGCGGAAGCGCTGCCATCGCGATGAGGCCCAGGGCCGTGTGCACGGTCATCGCCGGCGGGATCGGGGAGCGGCGGCGGCGCGGCGACCGCCAGATCGCGAGGCTCAGCGCGGCGCCCAGCAGCACCGCCGTCCACCAGATCGGGGCGACGAGCCCGAACAGCCCCGCGTCGAGCATCGCGATCAGCATCAGCACCGAGGCGACGACCTCGGGCGGCCGCACCCGCGCGCGATCGGCGGCCAGACAGCACGTTCCGATCGCGGCGGGGGCGACCGCCCACAGGTGGAGGATCTCGCTCATCGGGTCAGCAGTGGTGCGCGCCGTCGTGTCCGTGCGCCGAGTGCCCCTCGTCGCCGTGACCGGTGGCGTGTGCCGCCGGCGAGCAGTGCGCGCTTTCCGGTGCCGGCACGTTGAGCACCGGGTTGCGCTCGAAGAAGTTGTACGGCTTCAGCGTGAACTTGGCGTAGTCCATCGGCATCACCGGCCAGTCCTCGTTGCGCGGGAAGTGCGTCAGGCCGAACGTGTGCCACAGCACGAGGTCTTCGCCCACGAGCGGTTCGTCGCCGGAGATGAAGTCGGGGATGCCGGCCCCACCGGGGTGCTGGTTGACGAAGTCGCCCGCGGCGTACCGCTCGGCGGGGTCGTACTTGGTGACGAAGAGGTTCTTCGTCGCGAAGGCGGCGCGCGCGGCGATCGAGGACTCCTCGTCGGCCAAGAGCACGGGCGTCTCGGTCGGGAAGAGCACGTACGACGTCGCCTGGCCGCGCTCGGTGGTCTTCTCGGTCGAGGCGATCTGCCACACGCGGTTCACCGCGCCGTCGGCGACCCGGCCCGACACCTTCTCGGACGTGATCGGCGTGACCTTCTTGGTGAAGGCGTTGCCGGCCGGGTTGGTCGGCGACATCGGCACGCGCACCGCGTCGATCTCGTTGACGACGTTCGCGACGCCGTCGACGGTCATGTCCAGTCGCGCCGAGAAGAGGTGCTGGTGGTAGGGGGCGCCCAGTCCCGGAGCGACCTCCGAGGCGAACGGGTAGCCCTCGCCCGGGTAGGCGGAGGTGAACAGGATGCCGGTGAGCTTGGCTTCGCACTCGATCGTGCCGTCGAGGTAGAGGTACCAGTAGAAGCCGTAGTCGTAGTTGCCCACGGTGGTGAAGAACGAGATGACCAGGCGGCGGGCGCGGCGGACCTCGCTGGAGCCGGTGAAGATGTCGCTGTGCTTCCAGAGGGAGCCGAAGTCCTCCTCGTGCATGCAGACCGCGTTGCGGATGGTCCGCGGCATCCCGTTCTCGTCCGAGAGCACGGCGTCGACGTAGGTGATGTCGCCGACGCAGTCGCATCCGAGCTCGAGCTCGTTCGTGTAGCGGCCGAACAGGTACTCGCCGGTGTCGAAGTAGTTCTGCCAGAAGCGGTTCGGGGCGGGGTCGGCGTAGGGCACC
The DNA here is from genome assembly GCF_918698205.1 of Microbacterium sp. Bi128. NCBI lineage: Bacteria > Bacillati > Actinomycetota > Actinomycetes > Micrococcales > Microbacteriaceae > Microbacterium > Microbacterium sp. Bi128. The sequence goes on from NZ_CAKKMM010000863.1 coordinate 1,945, forward strand.
ACCATCTCGCTGATCGATCCGCGGTACATCACCGGGCGTCCGGCGAACGACAGCTGGCGCAGGATCAGACCCTCGCGGGTGTCGAAGCCGATGCGCAGATCCCACTCGCCCCACGTGACGTGTTCGCCGTCGACGGTGAAGCTCGACCCCTCCGGCTGGGTGATCACGATGGGCTTCAGGCCCTCCAGCGGCGGCCCCTGCAGCTCGGGGTCGTCGAAGTTGCCGTGCG
>NZ_CAKKMM010000864.1:0-2169 GCF_918698205.1 Microbacterium sp. Bi128
GCAGCTCGACGCCTACCTGTACGACATCCCGCCGGGCGCCCGCGGGAGCGACGAACGACAGGCCGCGCTCGACAAGCGCGCCGCCGATTTCGCCCAGGCATGCCAGCAGCGCAGCGACGGCATCCTGCCCTTCATCACCACCGACAACGCCGCCCGCGACATGGACGTGCTCAGGGCGGTGCTCGGTGACCCGAAGCTGAACTACCTCGGGTACTCCTACGGCACGTTCCTCGGGGCGACCTACGCGGGGCTGTTCCCCGAACGCGTCGGCCGCATGGTGCTCGACGGCGGGATCGACCCCAGCGTCTCGGGTACCGACACCTCGCTGCGGCAGGCGGTCGGGTTCGAGCAGTCGCTCCGCGCGTTCATGGCCGACTGCCTGCGCACCGACGAATGTGCGTTCGCCGGCAGCGTCGACGACGCGATGTCCGACCTCGCGGCCATGCTGGCTCGCGTCGACGCGCGTCCCCTCACCGCCACCGACGGGCGGCGGCTCGGCGGCGACTCGCTCATGACCGCGATCACCGCCGCGCTGTACAGCGAAGACAGCTGGCCCTACTTGCGCTCGGCGCTCTCGGGTGTGCGAGACGGCAGCGCCGATGTCGCCTTCCAGCTCGCCGACTTCTACAACGGGCGCACGGGCGATCGTTACGACGGCAACACCATGGAGGCGTTCGTCGCCTACAACTGCATGGACTACCCCGACGAGGGGACGGATGCCGACGTCGCGGCGTTGCAGCAGAAGCTCGACGCCGAAGCCCCCGTGGTCGCCCCCTACTGGGCCGGGGGAGGAGATCCCTGCGCCGCCTGGCCGACTCCGCCCACCGGCACGCGCGAGCCGATCACCGCGCCCGGCTCCCCGCCGATCGTGGTGGTCGGAACGACCGGCGACCCCGCGACCCCGTACGACGGAGCGCAGAGCCTCGCGTCCCAGCTCGCACAGGGCGTCCTCGTCACCAACGTCGGCGAGGGACACCTCGGGTACAACAAGGGCAACGCGTGCGTCACGGATGCCGTGGACGCCTACCTCGTCGACGGCGTCGTCCCCGAGAACGGATTGCGCTGCGGCTGACCCTCTCCGCGCCGCGCCACGGTTGCCGCATCCGCTCGCGTCGCCCGACGACCCCCGAGCGCCGCGGCGTCCCCGGAACGTAGGCTTGTCGTCGTCCCCGCCCGAAGGAGCATTCATGACCACCGCCGATCTGGCCCCCTACATCGACCACACGCTGCTCAAGCCCGAGGCCACTCGCGCCGACGTCGAGCGCACCATCGCCGACGCAGCGGAGCTGGGCACCTACAGCGTGTGCCTGTCGCCCTCGTTCCTCCCCGTCGAGGTGCCCGCGGGGCTCAAGATCGCCGTCGTGTGCGGATTCCCCAGCGGCAAGCATCACGCCGAGGTCAAGGCCGCCGAAGCAGCCCTGTCGGTCGCGCAGGGTGCTCACGAGATCGACATGGTCATCGACATCGGTGCCGCCGTCGAGGGCCGTTACGAAGTCGTCGAGGCCGAGATCCGCGCGGTGCGCACCGCGGTCCCCGCTCCGACCGTGCTCAAGGTCATCATCGAGTCGGCAGCACTCTCCGACGACGCGATCGTCGCCGTGTGCGAGGCCGCCGTCGCCGCCGGTGCCGACTTCGTCAAGACCTCTACCGGTTTCCACCCCGCCGGCGGGGCGAGCGTCCACGCCGTCGCGCTGATGAAGCGCACCGTTGGCGACCGCGCCGAGGTCAAGGCATCCGGCGGCATTCGGACGCGCGCCGCGGCCGAAGAGATGATCGCGGCCGGCGCGACCCGCCTGGGCCTGTCGTCCAGCCGCGACATCCTCGCCGATCGCTCCGCCACCGGGGACTACTGAGCGCCGGCCCCGATTCGTCAGCCGACCCGCTGAGCATGTAAGATCGTTGATCGTGCACGCGTCAGCGGAGCGCGCCGCCTTAGCTCAGACGGCAGAGCGATTCACTCGTAATGAATAGGTCAAGGGTTCGATTCCCTTAGGCGGCTCCAGCACAACGAAAGGCCCGGGTCCTCCCGGGCCTTTCGTGTTCCCCGCGGCATCGCACCGTCGCGGCGCCACACTTGCCCGGCAGTGATCGCGCCGGGTCCGCGCCCGCGCGCCCGGTAGGCTGGAGGACCACCCGTCGCGCCTCGGCGCGGAGATCACCGCCCCGCCC
>NZ_CAKKMM010000865.1:0-2167 GCF_918698205.1 Microbacterium sp. Bi128
TCCCGGGCTGGGTCGACTCGCACACGCACCTGATCTTCGCGGGGGACCGCACTGCCGAGTTCGAGGCCCGGATGGCGGGGGAGAGTTACAGTGCCGGCGGGATCGCCGTCACCACCGGCGCCACCCGGAGCACGAGCGACTTCGACCTGACCCGGCTGGCGATGGGCCGCGTCGCGGAGGCCGTGTCGCAGGGCACCACCTACCTGGAGACCAAAACCGGCTACGGCCTGGACCTCGAGAACGAGGCCCGCATCGCCCGCATCGCCTCCACCGTGGCGGACGAGGTGACCTACCTGGGGGCGCACCTTGTGCCCGCCGGGATGGACGCGGAGGAATACACGGAGCTGGTCTGCGGGCCGATGCTCACCGCAGTCCGGCCCTACGTCCGCTGGGCCGACGTCTTTTGCGAGCAGGGCGCGTTCAACGAGGACCAGTCCCGCCGGGTGCTCCTGGCCTGCAAGGCCGCCGGGCTGGGGCTGCGCGTCCACGGCAACCAGCTCGGCGAGGGCCCCGGCGTCCGGCTGGCCGTGGAAGTCGGCGCCGCGAGCGTGGACCACGTGAACTACCTTTCGGCCGCGGATGTCGATGCCCTTGCCGGCAGCTGGTCCGGCTGGGACGCCGCCGGCGGCAGCGGCACGCCCGGATCCGGGCAGCGCGGCACGGTCGCCACGTGCCTGCCGGCCTGCGATCTCTCCACCCGGCAGCCGCTGGCCCCCGGCCGTGAACTGCTCGACGCCGGTGTGCAGCTGGCGCTGGCCTCCAACTGCAACCCCGGCACGTCCTACACCAGCTCCATGGCGTTCTGCGTCACCACCGCCGTGCTGCAGATGCGGCTCAGCGTCCACGAGGCGGTGCGCGCCGCGACCTACGGCGGCGCGCTGGCCCTGGGCCGGGAGTCCGGGAACGACGCCGACGGCGAACGCGCGGTGGGCTCGATCGCCGTCGGACACCGCGCGGACCTGCACCTGCTCAACGCGCCTTCCGCCACGCATCTGGCCTACCGGCCAGGCATCCCCCTGACGCACGCGGTGTGGCGCGCCGGTGTGGCGCAGCCGGTCCGTTAGCGGGCGGGTCCGCTGACCTGGCTGGCTCCGGCTCCGGACGGGCCGCCCTAGAACATCATGGGCGGTGCGTCGAGGACGGTCTCGTCCACGCGCCTCTTCTCCCACTGCGTGAAGGGCTTGTCGAGCTCGTACTTGCCGTGCGAGGTGCGCAGCAGGGTGCGGACCTCGGCGTTCTCGGGGTTATTCAGGGACTCGAAATATTCCACCGACCAGTGGAACCAGCGCATGCAGAACAGCCGCATGGTCAATCCGTGCGTCACAAACAGCGCGTTCGGGGCATAGCCGGGCCGGGACCAGTGCCGGTGCAGGGTTTCCATGAAGGAAGAAATCCTGTCATACACATCGGAACCGGACTCGCCCTCGCGGAAGCGGTAGAAGAAGTGCCCGTAGGCGTTGCGGAGCTCCTTCTGGTCCTCGATGTCGCCGGCGATCTGAAAGTTGGCCCAGTCCTGTTCGCGCAGGCGCGGTTCCTCGATCACCCGCTCCACGAGCGGGCCGAGATTCAGCGCCTCGAGGGTCTGGTAGGCGCGCAGGTAAGGGGAGACGTAGACGCACACCGGGCGGCCGTCCAGCTGGCGCCGGACCTCCTCCCCGGCCGCGGTGGCCTGCTCCAGGCCCAGCGCGGTCAACGGGATCCGGTAGTCCGGAACACGGTTGTAGATCGAGGTGTCGGCATTGGCGGCAGACTGGCCGTGCCGGATCATGATGATTTTCCGGGGCGCACTCATAATCCCCAAGCATAGGGCTCCTAAAAAGCCGGGGGTGCCGGCGCGGCCGGCACCATGCGGGCACCAGCAAACTATCGGCAAGTGCAGGCAAGATAGAACCATGTTGGTTCCCTCCCGCCGTCGGCTGCGGTTCGAAGTGTTGATTGTCCTGGGGTTGTCACTCGGGCAGTCCGCGATCTACTCCCTGGTGCAGTTGCTGGACAAGATGACCACGGCGCCGCTGGCCCAGGGGACATCCACCCTGAACCGCTCACAGAGCGCACGCGAATACTTCGACCTCACCTACCAGTTGCTGGACATCATCTTCGCCCTGGTCCCGGTGGCCCTCGTGATATATTTCCTCACCGAACACGTGCCGGCCGGTGAGCGCGGAAC
>NZ_CAKKMM010000866.1:0-2166 GCF_918698205.1 Microbacterium sp. Bi128
TTCAGCCGTGAGACCAGCCGACGGACGTCCTTGCCCGTGAGATCCGGGTTCTGCTCGGATCCTGACAGCGCGAACTCCTTCAGCGCGATGCTGCGGTTCAAGACGAACCATGAATGGGCATGTCCCGTGGCCAGGATGTGGCGCAGGGCGCCGAGCGAATCGAAACCCGGAAACAGGGGAGGCGGGAGCATCCGCCCCGTCGCGTCCAGCCACAGGGCCGACGGTCCGGGCAGGATCCGGATGCCGTGCCGCGGCCAGACCGGGGCATGGTTGTGGATACCCTCCGGGTAATGCCACATCCGGTCCCCGTTGATGAGGTGTCCGCCGGCGCGGCCCACGGCCGGGAGGAAGTCCCCGTCCACGGATGCCGGAACGCCACTCAACATCCGCTCCGGCGCCGCGCCGCCCGGCCATTGCTTGCGGACCACATCGTGGTTGCCGCCGATGCCGCCGCTTGTCACCACCACGGCCGCGGCCGCAGCCTCGAAAGTACCGTCCGGGCGTCGGGAAGAGCTTTCGCCCCGGCCTGCGCCACTGGCTTCGAGCAGTTCGCCGCGCACGCCGCTCACCCGGCCCGCAGTTTTCACGAGCCCGGTGGCGCGGTGGCGGAAATGGAAGGACACGCGGCCGGCGGCTTCGCCTTCGCGCAGTTTGGCAAGGAAGGGGGCCACCAGCGCAGGTCCCGTGCCCCACGCGACATGGAAGCGCGGGACAGTGTTGCCGTGGCCGTCCGGGCCGTAGCCGCCGCGTTCGGCCCACTGCACCAGGGGAAACAGCCCGACGCCCAGCGAGGCGAGCCAGGCACGCTTCTCACCGGCGGCGAAGTTCACGTACGCCGCCGCCCACTCCTTCGCCAGGGCGTCCTGCGGCCGGTCGAATCCCGCGGACGCATGCCAGTCGGCGAGGGCCAGATCTTCGCTGTCCCGCACCCCGAGCCGCCGCTGTTCCGGAGTGTTGACCATGAAGAGGCCGCCGAAAGACCAGTGCGCCTGGCCGCCGACGGAGGCCTCGGGTTCCTGATCGAGCACCGCCACCCGGCGGCCGGCCGCATAGGCCTGGGCCGCGGCCACGAGCCCTGCCAGGCCGGCGCCGACCACCACAACGTCGGCCTCGATCCCGCGACCCGAAGCCCCACGGCCGCCCGTTCCGACACCCTCATTGCTGGTCATGGCTTCATGCTAACTCGCGTCGGAGCACTTCCGCCGCCGGGCCCGGGGCGCGGGGCGCCGCAGTCACAACCGCAGTCACAACGGGCAGTCACAACGGCAGTCACAACCGCAGTCACAACCGCAGTCACAACCGTGCCGGCGCGCGCGCTGGTTTGGTCTGCGCGGCCCGAACCGGAAAACTAGAGGCATGCGCGTATATCCCACATTTTTCCGGCTGGCCTTCTCATGGATGGACGCCGAACGCGCCCATAAGATCGGGTTCAAGGCCATCCGCCTCGCCCACAGCTGCGGTGCCGGGCGGTTGCTGCAGAAGTTCACCGCCCCCGCGGCGTCGCTGCAGACCCAGGCGTTTGGCCTGACCTTCCCGTCCCCGTTCGGCCTTGCGGCCGGCTTCGACAAGGAAGGCCACGGCATCGAGGCGCTGGCGGAGCTCGGCTTCGGCCATGTGGAGGTCGGCACCATCACCGGCCAGGCCCAGCCCGGGAACCCGGCGCCGCGGCTGTTCCGCCTCGTGGAGGACAGGGCCGTCATTAACCGCATGGGATTCAACAACGACGGCGCCGCGGCGGTGGCCCCGCGCCTGAAGTCCGCCCGCGCCGCCCTGCAGCGCCAGCACCCCGGCGTCCGGCCCGTGATCGGGGTGAACATCGGCAAGAGCAAGGTGGTCGGGCTCGAGGATGCGGTGTCCGATTACCTGATCAGCGCGCGCAGCCTGGCCCCCGCAGCGGATTATCTCGTGGTGAACGTCAGCTCGCCCAACACCCCCGGGCTTCGGCTGCTGCAGGACGTGGAGACCCTGCGTCCGCTGCTGGCCGCAGTGGGGGAGGAGGCGGACAAGGCCGCCGGCCGCCACGTTCCCCTCCTGGTCAAGATCGCGCCCGACCTCAGTGATGAGGACATCGACGACGTCGCGCGCCTGGCGCTTGACCTGAAGCTGGACGGCATCATCGCCACCAACACCACGATCGCCCGCACCGGGCTCGCCTCCAGCCCCGAC
>NZ_CAKKMM010000867.1:0-2162 GCF_918698205.1 Microbacterium sp. Bi128
CAAACCGGCGGCCCGGACCCGGCGGACGGTTAGCTGTCCGCGGCCAGCGCCGTGATCATCCGCTCCATGCGGGCGACGCCGGCAAAGCGGCCGGCGTTGTCCGTCACCAGCAGGGGGTCAAACCGGTTGGCCTGGGTCCGCGTCATGGAACGGGCCAGGGCTTCGCTGAGCGGCGTGTCCAGGTTGACCCGCATTCCCGGGCTCACGACGCCGAGGGCCGCCGCGGTGGGGTCGAGCACCGCAACGGGCCGCAGATGATCGCCCATCAGCACCACCGACTGCAGGGCCGGGTTGTCATCAAACGCGGCCGCCGCCGTCGCAGTGGTGGCGGCCGTCGTCGCGGGTTCCACGATGTCCCGGATGATGCTCTGGTGCGTCGCCGGGGGGTTGGACGCCAGACGGTGGGCAACGTCGAGATCGATTTTTTCCCACGCCGGTCCGGGCCGGGCCAGGCAATACCCCTGCACCAGGGGTACGCCGAGGGCGACGAGGGCGTCCAGTTCCTCCACGCGCTCCACTCCCTCGGCCAGGATCCAGGCATCGACGCGGCTGGCAAAGGTTCCGAGCATGGAGATCAGGGCACGCTTGGCTTCGTCACGGTCAACATCCTGGATCAGTTCACGATCCAGCTTGATCAGCGAGGGCCGCAGGGCCAGCAGGTGCCGGAGCCCTGCATAGCCGGCACCGGCGTCGTCGACGGCGATCAGCGCGCCGGCAGCGCGCAGCTGGTTGAGGTCGGGCTCAAGCTCCAGATAGGAGTCGATCGGGGTCTGCTCTGTCAGCTCGACCACCAGTCCGGCGAGGTTTCCCTGGCCGCGCCAGATGCCACGGATCTCCTCCGTCAACAGCAGCTCCGGTGAGACGTTGAGGGTCAGGAAGCAGTTCGGCGGCAATGTGGGACGCGCCGCGAGCGCCGCCCGCAAGGCTGCGGCCTCGAGCTCGGCTGCCAGGCCATGCGTGCGCGCGGCGGCAAACCACACCTCGGGATTTTTTTCGGCGAAACCCGGAAACCGGGCCAGGGCCTCATAGCCCACCACTGTGCCGCGCGCGGTATCAACAATGGGCTGGTAGGCCGCGGAAAGGCCGACACCCCGGCAGGCGGCCGCCAGTTGCTTCTCCCAATCCGGGCCCGGCGCGGCCCCGGCGTCGGGCGGGAGGCCGCCTGCCTCGTGAATCAACTAACGGGAACGATGGCTCTGTGGACCGACTGCACGACGTCGGCCGGCAGCTCCTCCAGCCCATGTGCGGACGCCGCGTGGGCGGCCACATTGACCAGAATTTCATCGTCGGTACTGCACACCCAGCAGGCGTCACAACCGGGAACCACATCACCACAGGCAAACGACTTCACGAATGCTCCTTCTTCTTCAACAGCGGACCGGACCACCCTACGTTGGCTCCGCACCGAAAACTGAGATTTAGCTTGCAGAAAAGCGGGGTGTTTGCCGGAACACGAACGCCCACAGAGTGCGAAGACGGCAATGTCACTGCTTGGCCAGGGTTCCGATCTTGTTACCGCTGTTGTCGTAGACGACAAGCACAGTCCCATCCACTTTGGCGGCGTGCGCCTGCGATAGCCACGTGTCGACGTCGTTGCAGGCCATCATGGTGGATGCGATCGGGCCGAAGTCGAAGGAATCGCCCGAAATCGATCCTTTGCCCGTCAAACGATTGCAGCCGTCCGTTCCTTGGAAGGAGCCGTCGTCGGTGATCGTCAGGTTGGGCTGACCTTTGACGGTCTGTCCCCAACTTCCGGCGAACGACTTCAGTGCCGGGCCGGAGCACCCCGTGATTGCCGCTAGCGCCATGCCGGCAACCAGCATGGCAACAACCAGCAGACCGCTTCGACGCAACCGACTCATGCCGCCATGCTAGTTGAGCTATTTCCCGCACGGAAGGATCATTCCGCCTCTCCGGGTCGCCTTCGGGCTCCTACCGGCCTGCCCCCCTGCTTCGGCAGCGACTGCGGCCGCCTCGATGCGGGCCCGGTGCACGGCCCATTCCTCGGCGGTGCGCGGCGAAAGGTTCGGATCCCCGGGACGCTGGCCTGCGCTGCCGTCGATGAGTTCGCGGAGGATGTCGGCGTGTCCGAGGTGGTGGGCGGTCTCCACGCACATGTGCACGAGGATCTGCTGCAGGGTCACGTGCGTGCGCTCGTCCGG
>NZ_CAKKMM010000868.1:0-2158 GCF_918698205.1 Microbacterium sp. Bi128
TAGGGTAGATGCCCGAGCAGACCATCGGCTTCGGGTCGGTGTACCCGGGGAGGGCCTGGGTCGCGGGCTTGCGGTGGTTCGTGATCGTGTCGCCGACCTTGGACTGCCGGACGTCTTTCACGCCCGTGATGAGGTAGCCCACCTCGCCAACGCCGAGACCCCGCGTGGGCACGGGCTCGGGGCTCGACACGCCTATCTCGAGCAGCTCGTGCGTCGCGGTCGTCGACATCATCTGGATGCGCTCGCGCGGCGACAGCGATCCGTCGACCATGCGGACGTAGGTCACCACACCGCGGTAAGCGTCGTACACGGAGTCGAAGATCATCGCGCGCGCCGGGGCGTCGGCCTTTCCGACCGGGGCGGGGATCTGCTCGACGATGCGGTCGAGGAGCTCTTCGACGCCGGTGCCCGTTTTGCCGCTGACGCGCAGCACGTCGGCGGGGTCCCCGCCGATGAGGCCGGCCAGCTCGGCGGCGTACTTGTCGGGATCGGCGGCGGGAAGGTCGATCTTGTTCAGGACCGGGATGATCTGCAGGTCGTTCTCGAGCGCGAGGTAGAGGTTCGCGAGCGTCTGGGCTTCGATGCCCTGCGCGGCGTCGACGAGAAGGATCGCGCCCTCGCACGCGGCGAGCGAACGGCTGACCTCGTACGTGAAGTCGACGTGGCCGGGCGTGTCGATCATGTTGAGTGCGAAGGTCTCGCCGCCGGCGGCCCACGGCATCCGCACCGCTTGCGACTTGATCGTGATGCCGCGCTCGCGCTCGATGTCCATGCGGTCGAGGTACTGCGCGCGCATGTCGCGGTCGGCGACGACGCCGGTGATCTGCAGCATGCGGTCGGCCAACGTCGACTTGCCGTGGTCGATGTGGGCGATGATGCAGAAGTTGCGGATCTGCGCCGGCGGGGTGACGGACGGCTCGAGAGGCTTCAGGGCGCGCGGTGACATGTTCCGTCGATTCTACGGGCGCGCGCCGACATCGCCGCGCCGGGGCGATGCTCAGGTGCCGTTCGTAGGCTGGATGCCATGACGGTCCAGGTCGTGCTCGTGCACGGCATCCGCACGTCGGCGACCATGTGGCGTGCGCAGGTCGCGCATCTCGAGCAGCGCGGGAACCCGGTGACGGCGGTGGATCTGCCCGGTCACGGGACGCGTCGCGGCGAGGTGTTCACCCTCGACGAGGCGTTCGCCACGATCGACCGGGCGGTTCAGGATGCCGCGACCCGCGGTCCCGTCCTGCTCGTGGGGCATTCCATGGGCGGGCTGCTCTCGATCGAGTACGTCGGGCGCGAGGACCCGCCGCCGGTTGCCGCGTTCATCGCGGCATCCTGCACGTCGATCCCGCGCGGGGTGGGGCTCGCCGCCTATCGCTTCTTCGCGCGGCGGCTCGACGCCTTCCCCGACCGGGGCATGCGCATGACGAACTACGTGCTCGAACGCACTCTGCCCCCGGAGACGCGCGAGGACTTCGGCGCGGGCGGCTACGCGTTCGACGCGCAGGACACGGCGCTGCGGAGTCTGTCGGTGCTCGATCTGCTCGCGGCGCTCCGACGCATCGATGTGCCGTTGTGGTTCGTGAACGGGCAGTGGGATCAGCTGCGGGTCAACGAGAAGCTGTTCCTGTCGGTCGCGCGCGACGCGGAGCTCATCGTCGTCCCGCGGACGACGCACCTGGTGACCGCGATGCGTCCGCGCGTGTTCAACGCGCTGCTGGACGTGGCCCTCACCACGCTGGAAGCATCGACCTGATAGACTAGGCCCTTGGCTTGCGTGTGGGGTTTTGCCCGACCTCCACGACCGCCGGTGCAGCGTCCCTCTACCGCTCGCCCGGCACTTCCAACATTCACTCAAACGAAAGACCGTCGAACGTGGCGAATATCAAGTCGCAGATCAAGCGCAACAAGACCAACGAGAAGGCGCGCGAGCGCAACAAGGCCGTCAAGAGCGAGCTGAAGACGCACGTGCGTCGCGCCCGCGAGGCCGTTCTCTCCGGTGACAAGGCAGCCGCCGAGAAGGCCCTGGCGACCGCCGGCAAGAAGCTCGACAAGGCCGTGAGCAAGGGTGTCATCCACCAGAACCAGGCCGCGAACCGCAAGTCGGCCATCGCGAAGCAGGTCGCCGCTCTCTGAGCCGCCTCTTCTTCGACAGCCCGTCCCGCAC
>NZ_CAKKMM010000869.1:0-2154 GCF_918698205.1 Microbacterium sp. Bi128
GGCCTGCCCCGGCTCGAGGCCAGCTTCCGGCATCTGGGCATTGCGGACACGATTAGCCAAACGGGCCAGCTGGATCCGACCCTGGACGCCTACTTCAACTGGCCAGGATTCTTCAACGTGCTGGGAATGCTCTCCGGGGCGACGGGCGCCAAGGATCTTTTCGGGATCGCAACGTGGGCGCCGGTGGGCATCAACATCCTCCTGCTCGCACCACTGCTGGCCCTGGCCCGGCGGTTGACGGCAAATCCGCGCCAGGCCTGGGCGGCTGTCTGGATCTTTTACGTGGCCAGCTGGATTGGACAGGACTACCTGTCACCACAGGCCTATTCGTTCCTCCTCCTGCTCACACTGATTGCCTGCCTGCTCAGCGTCTTCGGCGGTTGGGCCTGGCCCACGGAGCGCACCCGCTTCTCCCGGTGGCTTGCCCGCAGTGTCAGCAAACTGGACAGCTCGGTCCCGCGGTATGGCGCCGCGGAACCGCACCGGGCGGACACGGCGATTCTCGTGGTGGTCTGCGCACTGATCCTGCTTGCCATGACGGCTTCACACCAGCTCAGCCCCTTCGCCGCGATCCCCATCCTGGCCGCGCTCCTGCTGACCGGACGTCTCCGGCTGCGCTTCTTGCCGGTCCTGGCCGTGGTCCTGCCCGTCGGCTGGCTGCTCTTTGCGGCTTCCACATTCGTGGAGGGGCATTTCGGCCAGCTGCTCGGCTCGCTCGGTGACATCGGCGCGAACAGCCTCGGCGCGCTGAGCAGCAGGGTCTCAGGCAGCGACGCCCACATGTTCGTGGTATACACGCGCATGGCCGAGGTTGCGCTGGTCTGGGTGCTCGCCGTTGCCGGCGCCATTGTGGGCTACCGGCGGAAGGCACCGTGGCTGGCGGCCGCGGCCGCGGCGCTGGCGCCGCTGGTCCTGATTCCCCTCCAGCCCTATGGCGGTGAACTGCTTCTGCGCCTGTATCTCTTCAGCCTTCCGTTCGCCGTCTGCCTGGCGGTGCTGCCACTGATGTCAGACAGTGCCGCGGGGCTGAGCCTGCGCCGGGCCCTCGCGCTGCTGCTGATGGGCGCGGTGCTCGCTACAGCCACTGTCGTCTCCCGTTACGGAAATGACGGCATGGAAAGCTTCAACGACGACGAAATCGCCTTAGTGAACCACCTCTATGCGACAGCGCCCACCGGTTCCGTCCTCATTGAGGCAGTTCGCAACACCCCGTGGAGATACCAGCACTACGCGGACTACGACTACCGGGCGCTCGTTGCTGCCGAGCCCATTCCCAACGCCGCGCCGCTCAGTTGTGACGCGGCCAACCAGATCGCCCACAAAGCGGGCGCGTACCTCATCGTTACCGAAAGCCAGCAGGAGGCAGCCGAACTTCGCGGTTCGACTCCCACCGGCGACCTTCAACGTTTTACCGCCACATGCGCCACGAGTCCGGGCTGGACAAAGGTTTTTGAAAACGCAGGCGGCGTGATTTTTCACATCGAAGGAGTTAGCAATGGCAACTGAACGCAGCTACGTGAGCTATGCGACGGCAGCCGTCGCCGTAGCAGCCATACCGCTCTCGTTTGTCGGCCCCGAGGGCCTGCGCCTGGCGGTGATAGGCCTGCTGATGCTGGCCGGGCCTGGAACGGCGCTGGTGCTGCTCCTCCGCTTCGACCCCCCGCGCTCAGCCCAGGCAACTGGTGCGCTTCCCCTCAGCATCGCCATCGCAATCGCCTTCAGCCTCGCGATGTCCACCCTCGTGGCGACGGCGATGATCTACGCACGTCTCTGGTCACCGCCGGCGGCCGTATGCCTCCTGTCGGCCCTGACCCTCGTATTCCTGGGCATTGAGTTCAAGCGGCCAAAGCGTGCCCTGGTGCGTGCGAAATGATCATCTTCCTGGCGGGGCTGGCCACGATGACGGCCCTCGTGAGCTGCGATGTGCTTCGCGTGTTGCAGCCGGACAAGGCACTCCCGCGCGCCGTGGTGATCACCACGGCAGCCCTGCTGGCCATAGTCGGCGTCGCAGTGGTCATGCAATTGGTGCATCTGGCGCAACTGGCATGACAGCAACCGTCCGCCCGGTGCCGCGGCACCGGGCGGACACCAACAAGTCGAACCAATCACGGAAAGTATTTTCAATGAGAAAACTTAGAACACTCAGCATGGTTG
>NZ_CAKKMM010000870.1:0-2152 GCF_918698205.1 Microbacterium sp. Bi128
TGGTCTCGGGGAGGGGTGGGGGCGGTGTGTGGACGCCCGCCTCGGGACGCGTCGATCGGAATCTCATCGGGCGTTCCTCCTCGGGGGTGACGTCGACGGCGGCTCCGCCTCGACCCCCTCAGTCAACAGCGCCATTGTCTCGACGGTGTTACACCTCGATCACCGTGTCGCGTCACTGCGGAACGAGGGCCGACGCGCTCAGCGGCGGTCGGGGATCTCGCCGACGGCGAGGGCGTGCAGCATCGTCGACAGGTGGCCGATCTCGTCGACCGACCAGTCCGCGAGCGCCTCGTAGAGGCGGCCCTGGTGCGGTGCCCGCGCTTCGCTCAACCGCTCGTGCCCGAGGTCGGTGACGGTGATGAGGCGGGAGCGTCGATCGTTCGGGTCGGGGGTGCGGGCGACCAGTCCCATCTCCTCGAGTTCGCTGATGGCCCGGCTGAGGAATCCCTTGTCGGCGGCGAGGCGCTCGGCCAGGGCCGACAGCGTCATCGGGCCGAACCGGCTCACGACCGACAGGGCCTTGAACGTCGCGGGGAGCATCCCCGGGCTGACCCGTTCCGCCGCGTCGGCGACGAAGCGGCGGAACACGGTCATCAGCTCCGAGAACGACGATTCGAGAGCTTGCACGGCGGCCTGCCGCTCGGCGTCGTTTGCGGGAGTCACGTCACCCATCCTCCCCCATCGGAGCATCCGAACGCGCACGGCGGCGGGACGTGGCATCCACGGTCGTCACGGTTCCGGTGGTGGACAGGGTCGCCATGCCGGCCGGGACCGACACGGTGGCCAGGTCGGCTTCGCTCGCGGCGACGCGCTCGGCGGTCGTCATGCGGTTCAGCGGACGGTTGGGGAGGAACAGGATCGCGATGAGGCTCACGACCGCAACCGGCACCGCGATGAGGAACGCGTGGGCGATGGACTGCGCGTAGACGTCCTCGACGATCACCTGGACGGTCTCGGGAAGGCTCGACACCTGCGGGATCGTGCCCGACTGCAGGGCCTGGGCCACCGGGGCTCCGGCCGCGCCGAGACCGGCGAGGGCGGACTGCAGGTCGGCCGCGCGGTCGGTGAACAGCCCGGTAGCGGTGCTGGCGAGCACGGCGCCCATCACCGAGACGCCGATCGTGCCGCCGAGGCTGCGGAAGAACGTCACGCCGGAGCTGGCCGCACCCATCCGGGTCGGATCGGCGGTGTTCTGCACGATCAGTACGAGGTTCTGCATCGTCATGCCGACGCCGGCTCCGAGCAGGAACATGTACACCGAGACCAGGGCGAAGTTGGTGTCGTAGTGGATCGTCGACAGCAGGAACGTCCCCGCGATCAGGAGCACCCCGCCGACGATGAGGAACGGCTTCCAGTGTCCGAACCGCGTGATGAGCGCACCGACGATCACGGATGCCAGGAGGAGCCCCGCGATCATCGGGATCGTCATGACGCCCGCCTGGGTGGGCGTCGCACCGCGCGCCATCTGCATGTACTGGCTGAGGAACACCGACGTGCCGAACATGGCCAGTCCCGTGGCGATCGAGGCGATCGTGGCGAGGGTGAAGGTGGCATCCCGGAAGAGGGTGAGCGGGACGAGCGGCTCGGCGGAGCGCAACTCGACCACGATGAACAGGATCGTGGCGAGGACCGCGCCCCCGACCATCAGGAGGGTCTCGGTGCTGGCCCAGTCGAACGAGCGTCCGGCGTTGGTGACCCAGATCAGCAGCAGCGACACGGCGGTCGAGAGCAGGACGATGCCGAGGTAGTCGATCTTCACGGTGCGCTTGACGCGCGGGGGCAGGTGCAGGGTGCGCTGCTGGATGAACAGGGCGGCGACCGCGAAGGGGAGGGCGACGAAGAAGTTGAAGCGCCAGCCGAAGGCATCGGTGATGACGCCGCCGAGCAGCGGGCCGCCGACGGTGGCGACGGCCATGACGGCGCCGAACAGACCCATGTACCGGCCGCGTTCGCGCGGGCTGATGATGTCGGCCATGATCACCTGGCTGAGCGCGGCGAGACCACCGGCGCCCAGGCCCTGCACGGCGCGGAAGGCGATGAGCGTGTCGGTGTTCTGCGAGAAGCCGGCGGCGGCGGTCGCGAGCACGAACAGGACGATCGCGATATGGATCAGCAGTTTGCGGTTGAACAGGTCGGCGAGCTTGCCCCAGAT
>NZ_CAKKMM010000871.1:0-2148 GCF_918698205.1 Microbacterium sp. Bi128
CAACAAGGCTGAAGCTGCTGCAGCGCCCGCCGCTGAGGCTGCACCGGCTGCTGACGAAGCACCGGCCGCCGAAGCTGCTCCGGCCGCTGAGGACGCACCGGCTGCTGAAGAAGCACCGGCCGCCGACGAAGCCAAGTAGTCAGACAAGTAAATCTGGATCTCCCCACATGCGCTCAGCTGCATAGGGGGTACCGACAGGATGGCCGCTCACTCGGTGAGCAGCCGTCCTGTCGGTCCGTACACCACATAAATTTCTAGACAGAGGGGTTCACATGGCGAACTACACTGCCGCTGATATCAAGGCTCTGCGCGAGCGCACTGGCGCCGGCATGATGGATGTCAAGAAGGCTCTTGACGAAGCCAACGGTGACGCCGAGAAGGCCATCGAAATCATCCGCATCAAGGGCCTGAAGGGCGCCACCAAGCGCGAAGGCCGCTCCACCGCCGAAGGCCTGGTTGCCGCCAAGGTCGCCAACGGCGTCGGCGTGATGATCGAAGTCAACTGCGAGACCGACTTCGTCGCTAAGGCTGACAAGTTCATCCAGCTGGCCGACAAGGTCCTGGCTGTGGCCGTCGAGTCCGGCGCTGCCGACCTCGAGACCCTGCTCGCCACCGAGGTCGACGGCAAGCCGCTGTCCGAGGTCGTCATCGAAGAGGGCGCCGTTCTGGGCGAGAAGGTTGTTGTCCGCCGCGTCTCCCGCATCGAGGGCGCCACGGTCGACGCTTACCTGCACAAGACCTCCAAGGACCTCCCGGCCCAGGTCGGCGTGCTGTTCGCTGTTGACGGCGAAGGCGAAGCGGCTGCCACCGCAGCCCACGACGTCGCCGTTCACGTCGCCGCCATGGCTCCGAACTACCTCACCCGTGAGGACGTTCCGGCCGAGCTCGTCGAGTCCGAGCGCCGCATCGCCGAGGAAACGGCCAAGGCCGAGGGCAAGCCCGAAGCCGCGATGACCAAGATCGTCGAAGGCCGCGTTACCGGCTTCTACAAGGGCGAGGTCCTCGTTGACCAGGCATTCGCCAAGGATGCCAAGAAGTCTGTCGCACAGGTCCTCGAAGAAGCCGGCGTCAAGGCAACTGCCTTCACGCGCTTCCGCGTCGGTTCCTAGTCAGACTGGCCAGACACCAGTCAGGCACTAGCCAGACACGCTAAGGGGGTGGTCACCACGGTGGCCACCCCTTTTGCATGCACCCGTGAGGCGCCGTTTCCGGTCACGGCCGGAATGCCGCCTTGGGCGCCCAGCACGATAACCTAACTCAGAGTTCACCAACGGGAAGGCACCATGGAAACCGTCACCACTTCAGCCCAGCCAAAGAAGAACAGGCGCCGCGTCCTCTTGAAGCTCTCCGGCGAGGTCTTCGGCGGTGGAAAACTGGGCGTCGACCCGGATACCGTCCGCGGCGTGGCCAAGCAGATCGCCGCAGCAGTTCCCGACGTGGAGGTCGCAATCGTCGTCGGCGGAGGCAACTTCTTCCGCGGAGCCGAACTGTCCCAGAGCGGTATGGACCGCTCCCGCGCCGACTACATGGGCATGCTCGGAACCGTCATGAACTGCCTCGCGCTCCAGGACTTCCTTGAGCAGGCCGGGGTGGAAACGCGCGTGCAGAGCGCCATCACCATGGGCCAGGTTGCCGAGGCCTACATCCCCCGCCGCGCCATCCGCCACATGGAAAAGGGCCGGGTTGTCATCTTCGGCGCCGGCGCCGGCCTGCCGTACTTCTCCACGGACACCGTGGCCGCCCAGCGCGCCATGGAGGTCCACGCCGACGTCGTCCTGATGGCCAAGAGCGGGGTCGACGGCGTCTACACCGCCGACCCGAAGAAGGACCCGACGGCGGAGAAACTGCACCGCCTCAGCTACGACGACGCGCTCCGCCGCGACATCCGCGTGATGGACCAGACCGCGATGACCATGTGCAAGGACAACAACCTCACAATGGTGGTCTTCGGCATGGAAGGCGAGGGCAACGTCACCCGCGCCATCCGGGGCGAAGACCTGGGCACCGTCGTCACCCCCTAGCAGCGGCTAGGATGTTTTCAGGACCTTTCCGCCGCCAGGCGGAAGACAAAAGCGCCCGGCGGAATACATCAGGCGCACAAAGAAGACGTGCCGCGCCCCGGCCCCCGGGACGCACCAATTTCTGAGG
>NZ_CAKKMM010000872.1:0-2147 GCF_918698205.1 Microbacterium sp. Bi128
GCTGGCCGTGTCCGCCATGAACGGCGCCGTCTACGACTCCACGTGGAACGTCTTTTTCAAGATGAACTTCGCCAAGCTGTACCAGGGCATGCTCTACACCTCGCTGGGGCCGCTGGATGTCGCCATGGGCGAAATCTTCCTCGCCCTGCTGCGCGGGGCCATGTACGCGACCGGCTTCACGGCCGTCATGGGCCTGATGGGACTCATCACCACGCCGTGGGCCATCCTGATGATCCCGGCCTCGGTGCTGATCGCCTTCGGCTTCGCGAGCTTCGGCATGGGGATCACGAGCTACATGAAGACGTTCCAGCAAATGGACTGGATCAACTTCGTCATGCTGCCCATGTTCCTCTTCAGTGCCACGTTCTACCCGCTCAGCGTCTACCCGCAGTCCATCCAGTGGCTGATCCAGGCCATGCCGCTGTGGCACGGCGTGGAACTGCTGCGCCAGATCAGCGTGGGGGTGTTCACCCCGGCCACCGCCGTGCACATCGGCTACTACCTCGTCATGATTGCCCTCGGCGTCCTGCTCATCACGAGCCGGCTGCGCAAACTGTTCCTCAAGTAGCCGTCCTTCCAAAAAAGGAGACCCCATGATCGGAAAATGGCAGGCCCTCGTCATCGACTGCGAGGACCCGGACAAGCTCGCCGGCTTTTACCAGGAGCTGCTGGGGATGATCCGGGTGCAGGAGGACGAGGAGTGGATTTCGATCGGCGACGCCGCCGACCGTCCCGCCGTCGCCTTCCAGCGGGTGGAGCGGCTGGTCCGCCCGCAGTGGCCCGACGCCGAGCACCCGCAGCAGATGCACGTGGACGTGCTCGTCGGGGACCTCGACGCCGCCGAAGCCGAGGTGCTCCGGCTCGGCGCTACCAGCCTCGACGCCGGTACGGAAACCTTCCGGGTCTACACGGACCCCAGCGGCCACCCGTTCTGCCTTGTCCTGACCTAAACCTCCGTCCTGACCTAAACGCTGGTCCTGACCTAAACGCCGGTCCTGACCTAAACGCTGGTCCTGACCCAGGCCCGGCGCGGGGGCGGCGTTCGCCCGGGGTGGAAGCGGAACGGGCGGCCGGCCCCGTTTGCGATAATGGGCTCATGCAATCTCTGGGTAGCTCCTCGTCCACATCCAACGACACAACGGCCCGCGGCCGGTTTTCCATGTTCCGCATCAGCGGGCCGGGGCTGCTGGTCTTCATCATCGCGTTCGTGGTGGCCGTGATCTTCGCGGCCAACCAGAACGACGTCGTGGGCTGGATCGTGGCGATCATCGCCGGCTTCTGGCTGGCGCTGGCCTCCTTCGTCGTGTTCAGCATCCAGAAGGCCGCGAAGAAGGCCGGGGCCAGGCTGACCGAGGCCCAGAACGCGTTCAACGCCGCAGCGGGCCGGCCGCCGGCTGCGGGCAGCGCGGACCACGGCGGAACCCGCGTGGTGAGCGAAAGCCGCGCAGCGGACAGCGTCCGCGACATGAAGCTGGTCCACTCCTTCAAGATCGTCCAGGTCCAGGTCCGGGTGGTCGAGCAGGAGCGGGCGAAGGGCGAGGCGGCGGACCGCGACACGATCAGCCGCGCCCTGGAGACCATCGAGATCACCGCCACCAACGCGCGGGACATGATCAAATCCCCGGGCGGCGATGACGCTCCCGTCAGCGGAACCATCATCGACTAGAGTGGATCGGGTGAGCTCGGCATTGAAGAAGGACCACCTTCGCATCGCGTCAGTCAACGTCAACGGCCTCCGTGCCGCCTACAAGAAGGGCATGGCGGAGTGGCTTGAGCCGCGCGAGGTGGACATCCTGTGCCTCCAGGAGGTCCGCGCGCCGGACGCGATCGTCGAGGAACTGCTCGGCGAGGGCTGGTACATTCTCCACGCCGAGGCCGAGGCCAAGGGCCGGGCCGGCGTTGCCATTGCCTCCCGGGAAGAGCCCCTGGCCACCCGGGTGGGGATCGGCGATGACTTCTTCGCCACGGCCGGACGCTGGGTCGAGGCGGACTACATCGTGCGGGACGCGGACGGGCAGGCCTCACAGCAGACCGTCGTGAGCGCCTACGTGCACTCGGGCGAGGCCGGCACTCCCAAGCAGGACGACAAATTCAGTTTCCTCGATGTCATGGTCCAGCGGCTGCCCGAACTCGCCAAGCACAGTGAC
>NZ_CAKKMM010000873.1:0-2146 GCF_918698205.1 Microbacterium sp. Bi128
CGGGGAGAACCGGTGGCATGACAACGCCGACGGATGGGGTTGGCGCGACGATCATGGCAATTGGCGTGACGACAACGACCACCGCGGCTCATGGACGGGCCGGGACGGCTGCCGGCATGACAAGGACGGGTTCTGGGACCATCACGGAAACCGGCACGACAATAAGAAACACAACCACCACAGGAACACCTGGTGACCGGTCACCACTGAAGGCCTCGAGAACGGAACTGATTGGGACGGCGGGAAACCCTGCCGTCCCGTTCCCGTTCCCCCTCAGCAGCGTGGCTAATTCAGCGGGGTGGCCCCGGCAATGGCGCCCGGCTCGGCAGCCGTGACGATGGCATTGGCCTCCGGCGAGGAAGACTTGGTTGCCAGCACCCTGACCACGGCCTGGAGCTCCTGCCGCAGCACGTCGGGGTCAATGGGCGTGGCGGCGAGCACGGAACGTTCCATGTCGGCGGCCGCGGCAACCGCCTCGCGCCCCTGGTCAGTCAGCGACACCACATGGCTGCGCCGGTCGGAGGTGCTGCGGTGCCGCGAAATGTGGCCGTGCGCTTCCAGCCGGCTCAGTGTCTTGCCCATCGTCTGGGCCTGGACCCGGACGAGCTGGGCCAATTGGGCTTGCGTCATCGGCCCATTCGCCGAGAGCACCTCCATGGCGATCACCCCGGCATGGGTCAGGCCAATGGCCCCCAATTTTTCGTTCCAGGAGTGTTCTACAAGACGTGCTGCCGTGGACAATAGGCGGCCCGTGGGCCAGCGATCCATATCAGGCATACCCAAGAGTATAGCGAGCAGCGGATTCGTCCGGCGCCGATCGCGTCACTACGCTGGATTATCACCCCGCTTCATGACCAACCTCACCAAGGAGACACCCGTGTCCGAGCGACTCACCGCCGGTGCCACAGCACCGGACTTCACCCTCAAGAACGCCGAAGGACTGGACGTCAGCCTGCGGGATTTCCGGGGCCGGAAGACCGTGCTCTACTTCTACCCGGCAGCCGCCACGCCGGGATGCACCAAGGAGGCCTGCGATTTCCGGGATTCCCTCGGCGCGCTTCAGGCCGCAGGTTATGACGTCGTGGGCATCTCCCCCGACCCCGTCGGGAAGCTTGCCGCGTTCGCGGCCGCCGAGGGGCTGAACTTCCCGCTGCTCTCCGACGAGGACCACTCCGTCGCCGAGGCCTACGCGGCCTGGGGCGAAAAGAAAAACTACGGCAAGACCTACCAGGGCCTGATCCGCTCGACCATCGTCGTCGACGCCGACGGCCGGGTTGCCGTCGCACAGTACAACGTCCGGGCCACCGGGCATGTCGCCAAACTTCGCCGGGACCTGAAACTCGACGCCTAGTCCCCGGTCTCCGGTCCGTCCGCCCGCGGCAGCCGTTGCAACCAGCAAACCGGCAATAGGTACAATGGAGCCTGGCGTCCGCCGCCGGGGTTCTTTCCCGGGACGACGACGGCGCCGCGCGCGAGTGGTGAAATTGGCAGACACGCAGGATTTAGGTTCCTGTGCCTTCGGGCGTGGGGGTTCAAGTCCCCCCTTGCGCACAGAGAGAACCCCGGTCTTCGGACCGGGGTTCTTGTGGTTTCCGGCGCGGTTCCGGGATTTTTCAGGAGTTTTGACGCCGCGAAAAAGAATTTCACATCCGCACCCATCCGTTTCCTCCGAGCAGCCGAATACCCATTGAGACACCAACCAAGGGTCGGTGCCCAACAGTCGGGAAAGGGCCGCAGCGGCAAAAATTCGCCGCCGGCAAACATCGGCACAACAAAGGAGAAACCGAAATGCAGAACATCAAGCGCACCACGTTCGCCGTTGCAGGTATCGCAGCTGCCGCCATGCTCAGCCTCACTGCCTGTGGCGGAACCAGCGCCTCGTCGGCCCCCGCCTCCTCGGCCCCGTCCTCCGCACCGGCGGAATCCAGCATGGCCTCCCCCTCCACGAGCGCCTCCGCCGCGGCCATGGATCCGGCCGCCAACCTCGTCGGCTCCGGCTGCGCCGCCTACGCCGCCCAGGTTCCCAGCGGTGCCGGCTCCGTCTCCGGCATGGCGCTTGACCCGGTAGCCACCGCGGCGTCCAACAACCCGATCCTCACCACCCTGACCGCCGCCGTGTCCGGCAAGCTCAACCCCAAGGTCAACC
>NZ_CAKKMM010000874.1:0-2145 GCF_918698205.1 Microbacterium sp. Bi128
TTAGCGGTACAGGGCGGGCTTGGCGTTGAGCTTCACGGCGACCTTTTCGCCGTTCTTCTGCGCCTCGACGCCGGCCTCGCAGCAGGCGGCCGTGGCGTAGCCGTCCCAGGCGGTGGGGCCGCCGATCTCATCGCGCAGGGCGGCGTCCACCCAGGACTGGATTTCGACGTCGTACGCCGCCCCGAAGCGTTCCTCGAAGCCGGGGGTGACGTGGCCGCCCCAGCGGCCGTTGCTGCGGGTGTACGGGCCTTTGTCGCCGCCGATGCTGACGATGCCGTCTTCGAAGGAGGCCTGGGTGGCCACCTCGTAGCCGAACTTCGCGTTGACGTAGATCTCGACGTCGGCCAGGACGCCGGACTCGGTTTCGATCAGGACGTGCTGCGGGTCGTGCTGACCGGCCGGGGCGTTCCGTGTGGCCTTGCCGAGGCGGACCTGGACCGAGGTGATTTCCTCGCCGGTGAAGTAGCGGATGGCGTCGAATTCGTGGACCACGGAGTCGTTGATCAGCATCTCGTTGGTGAAGCCCGCCGGGGTGGTGGGGTTCCGGTGCTGGTGGTGCAGCATGAGCAGCTCACCGAGTTCGGAGTCGCGGATGATTTTGCCGAGGGCGGCGTATTCGGCGTCGAAGCGGCGCATGAAGCCGACCTGGATGCGCTTGTGGCCCAGCTCCTGCTCGGCTTCGACAATCTTCCAGGAGGATTCGGCATCCGGGGTGAGCGGCTTCTCGCAGAGGATCGGGATGTCCTTGGCGATCGCCTTGAGCAGGATGTCCTCGTGCAGGAAGCCGGGGGTGGCGATCAGGACGGCGTTGACGTCGCCGTTGTTGAGGGCCTCCTCGGCGTCGGCGAGGGCGACGGCGCCGGGGATGCCTTCGATGGCGGCCTGGGCACGGGCGAGGTCGACGTCGACGACGGCGGCAACTTCGGCGCCGTGGATGCGAGTGTTGAGCCGCTGGATGTGGTCTGCGCCCATACGGCCGGCGCCGATGACAGCTACGCGGAGGGTCTTGGTCATGATCTTGTCCTCAGTTCTAGTTTACGGCGGTGCGGGAGCCGCAGGAGAGCAGGTAGTTCCGGGTGCGCTTGGCGATCGGCATCGGGACGTCGAAGGCCACGGGATACATGTCCTGTTCCACAATGCCAAAGATCGGCCGGTTGAGCGCCTCCACGGCTTCGATGACGGCGCGCAGGTCCGGCAGCCCGTTCGGCGGCTCGGTCATCACGCCGGCCAGGTTGGCGGCGGCCCACGTCATGTTTTCCTCGTTGACCTTTTTGAGGATGTCCGGGTTGATCTGCTTGAGGTGCAGGTAGCCGATCCGGTCCGGATAGTTCTTGATCAGGTCGAGGCTGGAGGCCCCGCAGTATTCGGCGTGGCCGGTATCCAGGCAGAGGTTGAGGTACTTCGGGTCCGTGGCCGCGAGCAGGGTTTCGATGTCCTCCTGCGCGCCGACGTGGGAGTCGGCGTGCGAGTGGAACTGCTGCTTCAGGCCGAAATCCTCCAAGAGGGTCTTGCCCATGCGGTTGTGGCCGGAGAACAGGTCGCTCCACGCCTTCTCGGTGAGCGTGCCGCTCTCGACGGCCTCGCCGGTGACGTCGTCGCGCCACATCGCGGGAATGACCACGATGTGTTCGCCTCCCATGGCTGCCGTGAGTTCGGCGACCTTGCGGGCCGGCTCCCAGGCTTCGTCGTACTGGTGGGCCCCGCGGTGGAATGCGGTGAACACGGTGCCGGCTGAGATCTTGAGGTCGCGCTGCTTGAGCTCTTCGGCGAGACGGGCCGGATCGGTGGGGAGGTAGCCATAGGGGCCAAGTTCGATCCACTTGTAGCCGGATTCGGCGACCTCGTCGAGGAAGCGTTCCCACGGGGTCTGCTGGGGGTCATCCGGGAACCAGACGCCCCAGGAGTCCGGCGCGGTGCCGATGATCAGCTTGTTCTCTGTCATTTCCATTCCTTCTCATCGAGTGCTCCGCAGGTGCCGTTTTGGACGCTCAAAACGGCGGTTGCGGAGCAGTCGATCGTGGTTAGTCGAGGCGTCAGTTGGACGGGAAGTTGTAGGAGGCACCGGAGGCGTGCGTGGGTTCGGGCCAGCGCGAGGTGACCACCTTGCCGCGGGTGTAGAACGAGACGCCTTCGGGGCCGTAGATG
>NZ_CAKKMM010000875.1:0-2144 GCF_918698205.1 Microbacterium sp. Bi128
CGGTCGCTGCGCGAAAGCAAGATCGGCGCGCTGAAGGCCGCCGCACTGAGCCTGGACCGGGACAACCTCGTCCTGGCCCCGGACGACGCCCGGCACTGGGCCACCGCGCTCAACGATGTCCGGCTGGTGCTGGCCGAACGCCTCGACATCCGTGACGATGCCGACGCCGACAACATCCACCTCATGCAGGACTGGGCCCAGGCCGAGGACGTCGAAAGCTACCTGGCCCTGGTGTACAACTTCACCACGTGGCTGCAGGAGTCGCTGGTCCAGGCCATGGTGCACTCGCTCGATAGGTAGGGCCGCTAAGCGACAGCGGTGGCGTCAGAAACATGCACGGACTGTATCTGTGGAAGCTCCTCGAATGCCGGCTTTGCGAACCAGTATCCCTGAAACAAGCGGATGCCGGCGTCCTTCAGAATCCGGAACTCCGCCTCCGTCTCGATGCCCTCTGCGAGCACCGTGATGTCGAGCTCCCTGGCGATGCCGACGATGCCAGCAACGACAGCCTGGCGGGCCGGGCTGGTATCGATTCCTCGGATGAGCTTCATGTCGATCTTGATCAGGTCTGGCTGGAAATCGACCAGGAGCCCCAGCCCTGCATGACCGGCACCAAAGTCGTCGATGGCGGTGGTGAAACCATGCTTGCGGTATTCGGTGATGATGTTCGTGAGGTGGGCAGTGTCGGAAACCTCCTCATTCTCCGTGAACTCGAACATGATCGACGACGTCGGAAAGCTGCAACGCCTGGCTGCAAGCAGCGTCGCACGAAGGCACGCAGCCGGTTCGTAGACCGCGTTCGGCATGAAGTTGATGGAGAGAATCAAGCCCTCACCGGAAGGAAACAGCCGCGATGCCAGCTCGATTGCCTTGACGCGGCAGTCCTGGTCGAAACGGTACTTTTGCTCAGGTGCGACTCTGGACAGGACGTGAAAAGCCCCCTCGCCCAACAAGCCTCTGACCAGTGCCTCGTAGCCCCATACGCGACCAGCAACGGCGTCATAGATCGGTTGGAAGGCCATGCTGAAATCAAAGTCGAGCTGTGACGACGTCGTGCAGCCGTCGCATGTCATATGCGGTCCTTTCGCTGTTTCGTCCATCGTGGGGGCACGACGGTCGCCCCCGATATCTCGACGGCGCCCATAGCATACAGGGCGGGGACAGCGGCAGGCTGCCACCGATGAGCAGGGGTCTTCCCCGCGTTGCCCATCCGCCGGAAACCCGTGTGACCCATCAGACACGAGTTGCAGGACACAATGTGATGGCCGCGCCTGTAGTGAAGCCCTATCCTCGAATAATCATGACTTCAGCATCAAATACGGATCCGGCAGCGCCAGCTGCGGCGGAGACCGCAGCGGGCAGCGCCGGAAATGCCGGGTTGGCATCGCGCCCCATCGGCGTCTTCGACTCCGGCGTCGGCGGCCTCACGGTGGCCCGCTCGATCATCGACCAGCTGCCCAACGAATCCATCCTGTATGTCGGTGACACTGCGCATGGCCCCTACGGCCCCCTTCCCATCGCCGAAGTCCGGGCCAACGCCCTCGGCGTCATGGACGAGCTCGTGGATTCCGGCGTGAAACTGCTGACCATCGCCTGCAACTCCGCGTCCGCCGCCGTGCTGCGTGACGCCCGCGAACGGTACACGGCCCGGTACGGGATCCCCGTGATCGAAGTGATCCAGCCGGCCGTGCGGCGTGCCGTCGCGGCGACCCGGACGGGCCGGGTGGGCGTGATCGGGACCTCGGCCACGGTGGGCTCGCGCGCCTACGAGGACACCTTCGCCGCGGCCCCGGACCTGGAGATCACGTCCGTGGCCTGCCCGGCGTTCGTGCCGTACGTGGAGGCCGGGATTACCACCGGACCGGAACTGCTCGCCGTCGCCCGCGACTACCTGGCACCGCTCATTGCCGCCGGGGTAGACACCGTGGTGCTCGGCTGCACCCACTACCCGCTGCTCACCGGCGTGATCTCCTTCGTTATGGGCGAGGACGTCACGCTGGTTTCCAGCGCCGAGGAGACGGCCAAGGACGTCTACCGGGCTTTGGCCTCCCGGGGCCTGGAGCGCACGGACACCGCGGCGCCGGAGCACAATTTCATCGCCACCGGCGACGCCGCCCAGTTTGAGCACCTCGCCCGGCGCTTCC
>NZ_CAKKMM010000876.1:0-2144 GCF_918698205.1 Microbacterium sp. Bi128
CTTCGAGGCGTCCTGGAGTGGACGACGGCTCCACCGACATGGCTGTTCCTTTGGTCATCGTTCCGGCTGAGTCCGGAACCGGCCTGCCGCCTTCCCCCAATCCCGGGTACTGTACCCGGGTCCTAAGACGGGCCACCGTGACAAACCTACAACGACGCCGGCCTGCCAACCCCACACGGGAGCGAAGTTTTCGCCAAGTTTCATGCGCAAGGCACGGTGGCGCTGCCCGCGGAATGCTAACGGCCGCCGGCGCCACGGGGCGTATCCGCTGCAGCGCTTGTGTTGGTCATCTGCCCGAAAAGACGCGGAAATACTCGCCGGGTAGCCTCGCACCAACGAATCCGTTCGAAAGGTAGTACGCCATGCGTGTTGGACTGATCCGGGTGATGACGACGTCGGACCGACGCCTGCTCCACGCCCACGGGAAACTCCTCCAGGAAGCATTCGGATTTACCGTCACATCCCGCTGTATTCCGGACCAGCCGTCCGGCGTCTACGACCAGGCGTCGCTCGAATCTGCGGCCCCCAAGGTCGTCCGCCTGGCGAGGGACATGGCGGGGGACGCTGACGCCCTGATTATCAGCTGCGCCTCCGACCCCGGGCTGGCCGCCACCCGGGCAGCCGTGGATATCCCGGTCATCGGAGCGGGCTCCGCAGCCGCGGCCGCGGCTCTGACCTTCGGCGGCCGGATTGGAGTTTTGGGTCTCGGCGCACACGTACCGGGCCCGATCTCGGATGCACTGGGCGAACGCATGCTGCTCATTGACGGGCAGGGAAGGATCGAAACACCCGACGCCTTCCTCATGCCTGCCGGGATTTTCGACGCCCTCGCCGCGGCCCACATGCTGGTTGACGCCGGCGCCGACATGATCGTCCAGGCCAGCACGGGCCTGAGCAGCATCGGCATGGCGGACGTGCTCCGCCGCCGGCTCGGGGTTCCGGTGATCGACGCCGTGACGGCAGCCGGTTCGATGCTGGTCTCAGCGGTAGCCGCCCGGGAACTTCAAGGGGTTTGAGTCCTGCCGCCTGTAGCGGCGCGTCCTCGGCCAACACCAAGGCAGCCCCGCGCCGCAGTACGGAGCGGGGCTGCCTGGCGATTTGCCGGTCCTACTTGTAGACGCGGACCCAGTCGACCTGCATCTGTGAAGGCTTGGTGGCCGACCCGTCGGGGAACCAGTCCAGCTGCAGTGTCTGGTGCATGCCCACGGAGGGCAGGTGCGCGGGGTTCGTGTCGGAGAAGGTCTTGACGCCGTCGATGTAACCGGTGATGCCGGCCGGGGTCCACTCCACTGCGTAGTTGTGCCACTGGGTGGTGTCGATCGTCTTGGCCGCCGTGGTCTGGAAGTTCGAGCCGCCGCAGGCATAGTGCAGGAAGAACTTGATCTGTGCGGTGTTGGTGCTGCCCTCGGCGTAGTCGATCTCGGCGCAGTTGGGGGAGGTGTTGTTGTTGGGCCACAGGATCAGCACTGGGTGGTACTCCGGGTCCCGGGCGCTGGTCCGCATGCGCGTCTCCCACTTGCCGTATTTCTGCTGGGCAAATTTAGCCGACATGCCGCCCGTGGTGCCGGCCGAGTCGCCGCTGACTGTGGCCACGCCATTGGCAACCGACCAGGCCTGCGGGCTCCTGACACCCTTGCCGGCATGTCCGGATCCCTTGAAGACGCTCCACTTGGTGGAGTCGGGGGCGCCGGCCTTGGAGAACTCGTCACCCGCGACAACCGAACCCCAGCCCCGTGCCGTGGCGGCCTGGGAACCGTCGCCGGTCGCGGCGACGGCAGCCTGGGCAGCGACGGGCGCCGTTACCGCCGTCGGCGCCGGAGCGGCTGCCGCTTGGGCGCCAGCCGCAGGCGCGACCGGCGCGGCGGCCCGTGCAGGTGCCGCATCGGTTCCGGGAGCCGCAGGTGCACCGGTGGTGCCGGTGGCAGGCTTGGGGGCCGAGGGGACCGCCGGGTTCGGCGCTGCGGCCACCGAGGCTGGGGCCTTCGCGGCAGGATGCGCGGCCTGGGTTGCCGCCGGGGACGTGGAGCCCGCAGCAGAATGCGCGGCCCCGGTGGCCGGTGAAACGGCTGCGGCGCCCGTCGTGGGACCGGCGCTGCAGCCGGTCAGGGACAGTGCGCCCAGGCTCAGCGCAATCGCTACTTTGT
>NZ_CAKKMM010000877.1:0-2141 GCF_918698205.1 Microbacterium sp. Bi128
GGGTGAACCCCACCGGCGGGCCCTGCTGGCGTTCTCCCCCGACGGCGGGGACGCCAACCGCCACCGGGAGTTCGACGTCGAGGCCCGCGGCTTCGTGGACCCGGCCGACGGCGGCTTCGACCTCCCGACCGGCAAGGGCAACGCCTCCTGGCTGGACGGGGACACCCTGCTGGTCGCCACCACCGCCCACGATCTGCCGCGGACCACCTCGTCCTATGCCCGCACCGGGGTGAAGCTGCGCCGCGGCGAGTCCCTGGCCCAGGCCGAGCAGCTGTTCGACATTCCCGAGGACCACATGATGGCGATCGTGGCCCACGACTCCACACCGGGCTTCGAACGCACCTTCGCCGTCGACTGGATCAGCTTTTTCGAGAAGAACACCTCGGTGCTGCGCGACGGTGCATGGGTGCAGATCGACGTGCCGGCGGACGTGAACCTGAGCTCGCACCGTGAATGGCTGCTGTTCCGCCCGCAGCGTGACTGGACCGTCAACGGCACCACCCACCCGGCGGGCTCCCTGCTCGCGGCCGGCTTCGAGGACTTCCTCGCCGGCTCCCGGGACCTCGCCGTGCTCTTCACCCCCGATCCGCACACCTCCCTACAGTCCTGGAGCTGGACGCGGGACTTCCTGCTGCTGAACCTGCTCCGGGACGTGTCCTCGGAGATCCACGTCCTGGATCCGCGGCGCCCCGGTACGGACGCCGCCTGGGCCGCCACCGTGCTGGACGCCTGCCCGCCCCTGCACGACGTCAATGCCTTCGCGGTGGACGACGAAGACGACGCCGAAGGCTCGGACGACGACGGTACCGGCGGCGCCGCCTCGGTCGCCGAAGGCGAGGCACCGGGCGCAGGGAACGACTTCTGGCTGGTGGCCACCGGCTTCACGACGCCGACCACCCTGACCCGCGGGACACTCGCCCGCGACGGCGGATCCGTGACCAGCACGCACGAGGTGATCCGGACCTCCCCGTCATTCTTCGACGAGGCGGGCTACGAGGTCCAGCAGCACTTCGCGGCCTCCAGCGACGGCACGAAGATTCCGTACTTCCAGGTGGCCGCCAAGGACCTGGTGCTGGACGGCCAGAACCCGACCCAGCTTTCCGGCTATGGCGGCTTCGAGATTTCGCGGACGCCGGCGTACAGCGGCGCGATCGGCCGGGCATGGCTGGAGCGGCGGACCGCGGAGTCCAGCGGCGTAGAGGGCGAGGGCACGCACCGCCGCGGCGGCGTCTACGTGGTGGCGAACATCCGCGGCGGCGGCGAGTACGGGCCGGACTGGCACCGCGCCGCGCTCCAGGGCAACCGCCACCGGGCGTACGAGGACTTCGCCGCCGTCGCGAAGGACCTGATCTCCCGAGGCGTCACGTCCCGTCAGCGGCTCGGCTGCGTGGGCGGCTCCAACGGCGGACTGCTGGTGGGCAACATGCTCACCCAGTACCCGGAGCTGTTTGGCGCCGTGTCCTGCGGGGTCCCGCTCCTGGACATGCGCCGGTACACCAAACTGTCCGCGGGCTATTCCTGGATCGGCGAATACGGCGACCCAGACGTGCCCGAGCAGTGGGAGTTCCTGAAGACGTTTTCGCCGTACCACCTGCTCAAGGACGGCGTGGACTACCCGGAGACGTTTATTTGGACGGCGACTTCGGATGACCGGGTGGGGCCGGTCCAGGCCCGGAAGATGGCGGCCCGCATGCAGGCCATGGGCATCCCCAATGTCTGGTTCCACGAGGCGCTCGAGGGCGGCCACGCGGGGGCTTCGGACAACCGGCAGGCGGCGGCCCTGCAAAGCCGCAGCCAGCATTTCCTGTGGCGGGCCCTCGCCGGCACCGAGGCGTAAGTCCCACACCCAAGCAACGCGGGGTCACTTAGCGCCCAACCGGAGGCCCCGCATGGGCCGGATCTGACCCCGCGTTGCTCCGGAGCGGCCGTTTTGCACTGCGTTGCACCTTCTGCGTATCCTTGGTTGGCTAGTTATTAGCAATTGGAGACGTGCCAGAGCGGCCGAATGGGCTTCACTGCTAATGAAGTGTGGGGCACAACTCCACCGGGGGTTCAAATCCCCCCGTCTCCGCGTTTGGCCCCGGTCCTCGGACCGGGGCCTTTTGCGTTCCCGGGCAGATCAGGGCGGATCGACGTAGTTC
>NZ_CAKKMM010000878.1:0-2140 GCF_918698205.1 Microbacterium sp. Bi128
AGCCACCCCTTCGCCGCCCACAGCTTCTCGTGGACGAGGATCTGCATGGCACCCATGCCCCAGCGCCGGCGCTGCAGCAAGTACTGGTCCGGCGTCGCCGGCGCGAGCCCGACGGCGAGCGTCTGGTGGTGGTAGACGGTCCGCCAGCCGCGCCGGATGAGTTTGAGCGTGGTGTGCATGTCCTCGGTGATGGTCTCGGTCGCCACGCCGCCCACCTCCTGCAGGGCGCTCAGACGCAACAACGACGTCGACCCGCACCAGAAGGGTCCGGCGCCGGGTACGTTGCGGGACGCCATGAGGACGTTGAAGAAGGTGCCCTGCTCACCCGTGATGCCGTCGTCGTCGAACGCGCCGCCGTTGTAGAACGACTGCGGACCCTGGATCAGGGCGATCCCGGGGTCTTCGAACCAGCCCAGGGTGGCGGTGAGGAAAGTGGGCAGCGGGACGTGGTCGCAGTCCAGGACGGCGATAATGTCGATGCCGGGGCCGCCGGCGGCCTTCTCCGAGGCCATCAGGCCCAGGGCGTGGTTCATGTTGCCGGCCTTGGCGTGGTCGTGGACGGGCCGCCGGACATACCGGGCGCCGTAGGCGACGCACATTTCTTCGACCCAAGGCCGGTCGCCGTCGTCGAGGACCCACGTCTCATGCGCCGGGGCCAGCTCGCAGGCCGCCGCGACCGTGGGCGTCAGAACCTCGATGGGCTCGTTGTACGTGGGGATCAGCACCGCCACCCGCATGCCGTTCGGGGCCTCCGTCACGGGCGCCGGCGGATGGCTGTCAATGTTCCACACGGACCACGCCTTTAGGATGAGGCCGGCCAGCGGCAAGGCCTCGAAGGTAACCAGGATCCAGGCGATGGCCAGGTTCCATTCCCCCGACGGCATCGTGAACAGGACGCGCCACGTCAGGTAGAGGACCAGGGCGGCGATGGCCGCGATGCCGCCGACATGGGCCAGCCTCCGGGACCGGGGTGCTTCCGCTCCGGGAGGTCCGAGCCGGGCGGCCCAGCCGGCAATGCCGGCCCGGGTCAGGGCTGTGGCGTCCAGTGGTACGGGCCGCGGCGCAGCGGATGTGGTTCCGGCGGACAGCCCTTGAGCCGATACGTTCTCGGCGCGCTGCCGCAGATCTTCACGCAGATTCTCTCGAGGCACGTGATCTCCCTCAGCTAGATCCGGTGCTCAATGTCCGATCAGCGTAGCCGCGGCGTGGCACCCGTGACCGGATCCGCCGGAATCCTTGCGCAAAACTGCGGAGGGAGTGTGCTTCGTCCTACTGCTTTGATCTATTGCTTTGCAACGTGCTCCGCGTCCTCGGGCCCGACGAAATTGCACGAGCCGGGGTGGCGCTTGGGCAACGTGCACGTGCGCCCGGTGGGCAGGTGGACGTTGGCGCACCCGCCCGCCATGGCCACGTCTTCGCGCACATGCGTGACGTGCGTGCTGCTCTGATCCTCTGGCGCTTCCTCGCGGCTGGTTTGTAGGGGGCTTCCGGACGCGCTCTGGTTTTGGCTGTTCACGGCTGCAACTCCTCGGGATCTGCTGTGCAGGAGAGATGGGAAGGATGCTTAGTTTTATCCGAAGTCCCCAGCTTCGCACGGGTGGGTTAACACCGGGTTACGGGAGTGTAAGGATCCCGTCTCGGCGAGGGGGCAGGTTGCAACGGTCGCGGTTCGCCGCCGCGCGGACCTTTTGCCGCCGCCCGGCTGTTCCTCATACTGGAAGGCAGATCCGCGATTTCGACAGGCGAGGACGGTGGTGACTGATGAGCAGCGGGGTCAGTGGTTCCAACAGCTCTTTCCGGCGCCGGGTGGAGCGTGCCGCGGAACTCCGGGCCGTGCGGGCCTCGGGCAGCACGGCGCAGGAGAACGACGAGCTCAACGCCGCCGAGGAGGGACTCCGGCAAAAGCGCGCCAAGATCGACGACGCCGCCAAGGCCGAGTACCTGATCCGGGATGCCATGGCGCAGGGCAAGTTCGACAACCTCAAGTACGCCGGCAAACCCATTCCCGGGCTGGGTGAGGCGTACGACCCTGACTGGTGGGTCAAGAGCCTGATCCAGCGGGAGAACATCTCCGGGCTGGGCCCGAAGGCGATCCTGCTCCGCACCGAGGACGCCGAGCTCGACGCGCGGCTCGATGCCC
>NZ_CAKKMM010000879.1:0-2140 GCF_918698205.1 Microbacterium sp. Bi128
GATCGGTGTGCTCCTGCTCCCCGCCGTGATCGGCGGCATCCTGGTCGGTGCGCTGTACAACCCGACCGACCGCCTCGACAACATCACCGCCGCGATCGTCAACGACGACAAGGCGGTCGAACTCAACGGCCAGCTCGTCCCGCTCGGGCGCCAGCTCACGGGCGGCCTCGTGAAGGGGGCCGACGACCAGCCGAGCAACATCGACTGGGTCATCTCCAACGACGCGGACGCCGCCGCCGGTCTCAAGGACGGCACCTACACCGCCGTCGTCACGATCCCCGAGAACTTCACCTCGGCCGCCCTCTCCACCCGCCCCGGCGAGACACCCGAACGCGCGACGATCGGCGTCGAGACGGCACCGAACGCGCGAGTGGTCGACGGTGCGATCACCGCACAGCTGGCCACCACCGCCTCCACGGTGTTCGGCAGCGAGCTGTCCTCGCAGTACCTCACGAACGTGTTCCTCGGTTTCACGACGCTCGGCCAGCAGCTGGGCACCGCGGCCAGCGGCGCGCACCAGCTCGCCGACGGCGCGGGCCAGGCGGCCACGGGCGCGACCGGTCTGCAGGACGGACTCGGGCAGCTCTCGAACGGCGCCGGGCAACTCGCCACCGGCGCGCAGCAGCTCGCCGCGGGAACGGGTCCGCTCGCCGACGGCGCGGCTCAGGTCGCGGGGGGCGCGACGGCCCTCGCCGGTGGCACGCGCGAAGCCGCCGCGGGTGTCGGTGACCTGGCGGGGGGTGCGAACGGCATCGCCGACGGCAACCAGGCGCTCGCCACCAACGTCAACGCCCTCGCCGACCGGATCCCGCCGCAGTTCGCGCAGGTGGCGACCGACCTGTCGAAAGCCGCTCCCCAGGTGAACGACGCGCTCGTGAAGGCCGCGGCCGCGCTGCAGAAGGCCGCCGACGACTGCACGGGCACCCCCGCGCAGTGCGATGCCCTGCGCGCCGCCGCCGCCGACGCGAACGCGGCACTGCCGCAGGCAACGGCGACCGTGACGCAGATCGGCGAGCTCGCCGGCGAAGCCGCGCAGCTCCCCGCCGGCATCAGGTCGATCGCGGAAGCGAACCAGCAGCTGGCGAACGGCGCCCGGGGCCTCGCCGGGGGCGCGACGAAGGCGGCGAACGGTCTCTACACGATCGCCGGCGGCATCGACGGCCTCGCGGGTGGCGCGAGCCAGGTCGCCGACGGCACACGCCAGCTCGGCACGGGTGCGGCAGGCCTCAGCAGCGGCGCCGCCCAGGTGGCATCCGGAGCCTCCGGGGCCGAGGATGGCGCGGGCCAGCTCGCCGACGGCGTGCAGCAGGTCGCCTCGGGCACGTCATCCCTCGCCGACGGCCTCGACACTGCGGTCGCGCAGCTGCCCACCTACACCGACGCGCAAGCCAAGAACCTCGCCGCCATCGTCGCCGACCCCGTGTCGGCGAACGGTGTCAGCGACTCGCTGTTCGGCACCGCCGCCGTGCCGCTGCTCGCGATGGCCGTGCTGTGGTTCGGCGGCGTGGCCTCGTACGTCGCCTTCCAGGCCGTGTCGGCGCGATCGCTCACGAGTCGGCGCGCGTCGGGGCTCGTCGCCCTCCGCAGCTTCGCCCCCGCCGCGATCATCGGCGCCGTGCAGGGGCTGCTCGTCGCGGGCGTCGTGCAGGTGGCATCCGGCTTCGACTGGGGAGACTGGGCGCTGTTCGCCCTCGTGTGCGTCGTCGCCGGAGTCGCCTTCGCCGCGGTGAACCAGGCGCTCGTCGCCCTCTTCGGGGGCGCCGGACGCTGGATCGCCGCGATCGTGGGCGCCCTGGCCCTGGCGGCGAACATCGTCTCGACGGTGCCGCCGGTGCTCGCGGGAGCCGCCTCGCTTCTGCCGACCTCCCCGGCGTACGCGTCGATGCTCGGCGCCCTCGCCTCCTCGGGCGGGGTGGGCGCGGGAATCGTGGGTCTGGCCGTCTGGGCCGCGCTCGCGCTGATCGTCACGACCCTCGTCGTGGTCCGCCGTCGTACCGCGTCGCTCCGCGCCGCCGCCCAGCCCGCGTAGGCGGGCGCGCGGCGGAGGCGGCGGATCATTCCGGGCTGCGCCGCAGACCGTCGAGGAAGAACCCGAGGAAGCGCCGCCACCCGTCACCGCCGAGCGCAACCGCCTGGGCGT
>NZ_CAKKMM010000880.1:0-2135 GCF_918698205.1 Microbacterium sp. Bi128
GAACACCATAGCGAGGTCACTGCCGCGGTGGCGGCACATGGCCTTGTCGCTGAGCCCCAGGAGCTCCTTGCCCTGCAGCCGGACCGAACCGGTGATTTCCGCCGTCGCGGGCAGCAGGCCCATGATCGCCATGGACGTGACGGATTTGCCGGAGCCGGACTCGCCCACAATGCCCAGCGTCTTGCCGGGCATCACGTCGAAGTCGACGCCGCGGACCGCGTGCACCACGCCGTTTTCCGTGTTGAAGCGGACGTTGAGGTCCCGGACGGAGAGGACCGCGCTCGTGGGGGCGTGCAGCCCGGCGGCGTGGAGGCGCTCGGCGGTCCCTTGCGCGGTGTCCCGTGCGGTGGTGTTGCTGGTCATTTGCTCTTCTTCTGTGTCTTGCCGGTGGCGCCGCCGGTGGCGTGGCCAGTGGCCTTGCTCCTCTTGGCGCGGCCAACGGAGCTGGAGCTGGGGTCGAACGCGTCGCGGAGGCCGTCGTTCATCATGGCGAGCGAGCCGGTCAGCAGGAACATCACGATCAGGGGCGCCCAGAACATCCACGGAAAGGTGGAAACCTGGGAGGTCGACTGGCCGATCAGGACGCCCAGGCTCACGTCGGGGACCTTGATGCCGATGCCGATGAAGGAGAACGCGACCTCGGCGAGGATGGCGCCGGTGACGCCACGGGTGACTTCCAGGACCAGCAGGGAGCCGATGTTCGGCACGAGGTGGCGCCAGACGATCCGGCGCGGCGGGATGCCCATGTACTGGGAGGCTTTGACGAAGTCACGCTGCATGAGGGAGAGCGACAGGGACCTGATGAGGCGTGCGGTCCCCATCCAGCTGAAGACCAGCAGCACGATGATGAGCAGCAGCCAGCTCGGGACGGTGTTCTTCAGGCCGTTGGCGCCGCCGCTCGTGGCCACCGCGACTACCAGCAGGGCCGGCATCATGATCAGGGCTTCGAGGATGAACAGCATGACCTTGTCCACCTTGCGGCCGAAGAACGCCATGGTGCAGCCGTAGACGGCGGCGATCAGCACCGAGACGAGGCCGACGACGACGCCGATCAGGATGGAGACCCTGGTGCCCTCGACGGTCAGGGCGTAGAGGTCGATCCCGGCCTGGGAGGTGCCCAGGAGGTGCTCCGCGGAGGGCGGCATGCCGATGTTGAAGGGGTCGATGGTCTCCTTGTCCCAGCTGCCGAAGAAGCCGCCGATGAAGGAGAAGAGGGTCAGGGCCAGGAAGATGGCGAGGCCGGCGACGGCTGTCCGGTTGCGCAGGAAGCGCCGCAGGATGATCCGCGACTTGCCGATCACGACCTCGTCGTCGCCGAACTTTCCTTCGTCCAGGACGGCGGCTGGGTCAATCGTGTTGAGGTTGGTCATGATTACTGCACCCGCACTCTCGGGTCCACGAGCGTGGTGGCGAAGTCGGCGAGGATCGCTCCAACCGCGAAGATGACGGAGCCGTAGGCGAGGGTCGCGGTGGCCGCGTTGACGTCCTGCAGGGCAATTGAATCGATGGACCAGGACCCGACGCCGTGCCAGGCGAAGATTTTCTCGGCGAAGAAGCCGCCGGCGAAGATGGCCGGGATGGTGAACGCAATGCTCTGCGCCACAGGGATGAAGGACACCCGCAGGGCGTGCCGGCTGATGGCCTGGTTGCGGGTCAGGCCCTTGGCCCGCGCCGTCCTGACGAAGTCGGCGTTGACGTTGTCAAGCAGATACTGGCGCTGGGCGATCTGGTATGCGCCCCAGCCCACAATCGTGATGGCGAACGTGGGCACGGCGTAGTGGGCGAGCATGTCGACGAACTGGGCCCAGCCGTCGCCGTCCAGGCCCGGGGTGGAGATGCCGGTGACAAAGAAGACCCGCTCCCCGACCGACTCGTTGATGTTGATGGCGCCCAGCTGCACCAGGAAGTAGGCGATCGGTGCGGGGACGATGTACATGAGGTAGCTGTACGAGGTGATGGCCCGGTCCGAGGCCTTGTACTGCCGGGCCGCGGTGAAGACGCCGAGGGCGACGCCGATCACGAGGGTCAGGATGATCGAGGCCAGGAAGAGCCGGGTTGAGATCCAGACCCGGTCGCCGAACTCGGCGTTGATGAAGGCACCGTTGGGGCTCCGTCCCCAGTCCCAGCGAGTGAGA
>NZ_CAKKMM010000881.1:0-2134 GCF_918698205.1 Microbacterium sp. Bi128
GGACACGGTCGTGCATGGACTTCTTAAGGGCGAAGGTCTTGGTCTCGTAGGCCGTGAAACGGCTCATGCGGTAATAGATCGCCAGGCCCAGCCGGTTGCCCTTGGTGGAATCGGCCAAGTGCAGATCCCCGATGGTCTCCGGCAGATCGTCCGTATCGCACTCCTGGAGGCACAAAGCATCAATCTCGAAATCACGTGCCAGATC
This sequence comes from Microbacterium sp. Bi128, assembly GCF_918698205.1. Taxonomy (NCBI): domain Bacteria; kingdom Bacillati; phylum Actinomycetota; class Actinomycetes; order Micrococcales; family Microbacteriaceae; genus Microbacterium; species Microbacterium sp. Bi128. The sequence continues at coordinate 206 of NZ_CAKKMM010000881.1, forward strand.
GACCAGCTCGCCGCTGGCCGCGTGCTTGCGGAGGTTGTAGCTGATGACTCTAAGCAGGGGGAGCACCTCTTCGGTGAATAGTCGTTAAAACCTCACCCGAGTCTACCCAGTCCGAGCGGATCGGTTGGGAACAAGCGCAACGCGCGTCCGGGGTCCGCGCCGGATCGGAGCCGGAAACACAGCGGCCGGGAACACTGAAAGCGCAGCAGGATAGTGTGTTCTGGAATCACCAGCCATGCGAAAGGGCGGACGTTGACTGCTGCACTACCGGAACTTGCCGAGGGCGATTTCTACTACGAGGTCCTGGGGGACGGGCGGTTCCGCTCCACCATCCACGCCCAAGGCGCCTGGAACGAACACGAGCAGCACATGGCCCCCGCGTCCGGCATCATGGCCGACCGCCTGGCCCGGCATGAGCCCCGCGAAGACATGCGCATGGCGCGGCTCAGCTACGAAATCCTCGGGCTGATCCCCGGCGGTGAGTTCGAGATCGTGACCTCCACCCTGCGCCCGGGACGGACCATCGAACTGGTGCAGGCCGAGCTCGTTTCCGGCGGGCGCACGGCCATTCGCGCCACGGCCTGGCGGATGATCACCTCTGACACGTCCGCCATCGCGGCCTTCGAGGATCCCAGGATTCCGGCGCCGGAGGACTGCGAGCCGTACGACGCCGCGGCCGTCTGGCCCGGCGGCTACATCGCCTCACTGCACATGCGGATCGCCGAGGGCCACCGGGCGGGCTCGGGAACCGTCTGGCTCCGCACCGACTACCCGCTGACAGACCGGGCGGACAGCGGCGACCTCGCCCGGCTGGTCGGCCTCGTGGACACGGCGAACGGCATTGCCGCCCGGGTCCCGCCGGGCAAGGGCAGCTACGCCTTCCCCAACCTGGACCTGCAGATCCACATGTACCGGCAGCCGGAGGGGGAGTGGCTGGGGCTGGACAACGAAGTCACGTTCGGTACGGACGGGATCGGGCTCACCTCCACGGTGCTGCATGACCTCACAGGCCCATTCGGACGCGCGGAACAGATCCTGACGCTGCGCAGGTCCTAGTTCTAGTGGAAGACGAGCCAGCCGGCCAACGTGGCCAGCGCCGTCAACACGGCACCCCAAAGGATGTCCACGACGATCAGCTGCCACGGCCACGTCTTGAGCGTTGCGGCATTTGTCAGATCGTAGGTGGCGTAGCCAAACACGCCCAGCGCGGCACCGTAGCCCACAGCGCTGAGCCAGCTGCCGCCGTCGAGCGCTGGCGTCAGGGCAAAGAACACGATCCCGGCGATGTAGATCACGTAGAACACCACCGCGTAACCTAGATTGGGCTTGTCGGCCATCAGGTCACCGATCTGGCGGCGGTAGAACGGGTTCATCGTCTTGAGCCAGATGGCGTCGATGATGGCGAATGCGGCGGCTACGACGAGGAATTGCAGAATGACCATAAGGGAGCATAACAACATGCCGCAGGCGCGAGCCGGGTCCCGGACACTGACGGTGGTGCGGCAGCAGGAATCACTTGGCGCCGCGGCCGACCTCGACTTCGCGCTCGGGCTCCTCCAGAAGGTCAAAACCGGCTCGCTGGGTCCCACCTTGCGGCTGTACCGGCCGGTTCCCACGGTCGCCTTCGGCCAGCGCGACACGCACCTGCCAGGCTTCGAGGCCGCCGCCAACGCCTGCCGGCAGCTGGGCTTCGAGCCGCTGGTCCGCAAGGCCGGAGGCCGCGCGGCGGCGTACCACGAGCGAACCCTCGTCATCGACCACCTGGAACCCGATGCGGACGCGATTGCCGGGGCCAAGGGGAGGTTTTCGCGTTTCGGCGAACTGCTCGCCGGGGCACTGCGCGACGCCGGGGTGGATGCCGGCGTCGGTGAGATCCCGGGGGAGTACTGCCCCGGCGAGTTCAGCGTGCACGGCAGCGACCCGGAGGTC
>NZ_CAKKMM010000882.1:0-2130 GCF_918698205.1 Microbacterium sp. Bi128
GCACAAAAGCTCACGGCACCAAGGCCCAGGGCACCAAAGCCCGCGGCTGACCCAGCCGAAATGCGACGGCGGCGCCGCCCCCTCAGCCGGGGCGGCGCCGTCGTCGCAGTGCAGTGACTCTTTAGTGCAGTGACTCCGCAGTGCAGTGACGCTGTGGTGCTGTTCCGTCGCGGGGTCAGGAGCCCTGCTGGAGCACCGAGCGGTAGACCTCGAGCGTGGTCTCCGTGATGGATTCCCAGGAGAAGTGCTCCTCGGCCCGGCGCCGGCCGGCTTCGCCCATGGCGCGCGCCCGGGCAGGATCGGACACCACTTCGATGAGGGCCTCGGCAAAGTCGGTGACGAACTTCTCCGGGTCCAGGGGGATTCCGGTGCCGTCCGTGACCTGCTCGATCGGAACAAGCAGTCCGGTCTTGCCGTGCTCGACGACCTCCGGGATACCGCCGGTGGCGCTGGCCACCACGGCGGCACCGCACGCCATCGCCTCAAGGTTGACGATGCCCAGCGGTTCGTAGATGGACGGGCACGCGAACGCGGTCGCGTGGCTGAGCACCTGGATGACCTCGTTGCGGGGCAGCATCCGCTCGATCAGGATCACGCCGCTGCGCTGGCTCTGCAGCTCCTCGATCAGGCGTGCCGTCTCGGCCGCCAGTTCCGGGGTATCCGCGGCACCGAGGCACAACACCAGCTGGACGTCGGCCGGGAGCTTGGCGGCGGCACGCAACAGGTACGGCACGCCCTTCTGCCGGGTGTTCCGGCCCACAAAAACAACGCTGGGGCGCTCCGGATCGATTCCGAGCGGACGGATGATGTCATCAGCCTTGTCCCGGTTCCACTGGCTGACATCGATGCCGTTGTGGACCACCTTGACCTTGGCCGGGTCAACGTCCGGATAGCTGCGCAGGATGTCCTGGCGCATGCCTTCCGAGACGGCGATGATGGCGGCCGCGGCCTCGTAGGCGGTCTTTTCCACCCAGGAGGACACCGCGTAGCCGCCACCGAGCTGCTCGGCCTTCCACGGGCGCAGCGGCTCCAGGCTGTGCGCGCTGAGGACATGCGGGATGCCGTGGAGCAGCGACGCGATGTGTCCGGCCATGTTGGCATACCAGGTGTGGGAGTGGACCAGGTCCGCGCCGGCGATGTCCGGAACGATCCTCAGGTCCACCCCGAGGGTCTGGATGGCGGCGTTTGCAGAGCCCAGGTCTTCGGGCACGGGATACGACGTGACGGTCGCTCCGTGATACCCGGGCTCGCGGGGCGCGCCGAAGGCACGCACCTGAAGGTCCACGCGTTGGGCCAGCACTCGGCTGAGCTCGGCCACGTGGACCCCGGCGCCGCCGTAAATTTCCGGCGGGAATTCTTTGGTCACAATATCTATTCGCACATGCACCAAGGTAGTCGTTACGGTGGAACTGATCTAGTGTGAAGACGTTCGGGCATGCCGGACTGTATTGGGGAGTAACGAAGGCGTTCAGGAGCTATCACCATGCCGCATCAAAAGAGAGTTTTGGCAATTGTCCTCGCAGGTGGCGAGGGAAACCGGCTCATGCCGTTGACGGCGGACCGGGCCAAGCCTGGTGTCCCGTTTGCCGGAAGCTACCGGCTCATTGACTTTGCCCTTTCAAATCTTGTGAATTCCCGCTATCTGCAAATTGTGGTGTTGACGCAATACAAGTCCCACAGCCTTGACCGGCACATTTCCGAAACGTGGCGGATGTCCACCCAACTCGGCAACTATGTGGCCTCGGTCCCGGCCCAGCAGCGCGTCGGCAAGAGCTGGTTCCTAGGCAGCGCCAACGCCATTTATCAGTCGCTGAACCTCATTCACGACGCCAACCCCGACATCGTGGTCGTGGTCGGCGCAGACCACGTCTACCGGATGGACTTCTCCCAGATGGTGGCGCAGCACGTCGCGAGCGGGGCCAAGGCCACGGTCGCCGCGGTCCGCCAGCCGCTGCACATGGCGGACCAGTTCGGCGTGATCGAAACCGATGCGGACAACCCGGACAAAATTGCCGCGTTCGTGGAGAAGCCGTCGTCGACTCCCGGCCTCGCGGCCGACCCCAGCCAGTTCCTGGCCTCCATGGGCAATTATGTGTTCGACGACGATGCCCTGATCGAAGCCCTCCACGT
>NZ_CAKKMM010000883.1:0-2129 GCF_918698205.1 Microbacterium sp. Bi128
GACCTGGCCGGCGCCGGCATCGGGCTCCCGGGGCCCGTGGAACACGCCACCGGCATGCCGGTGAAGCCGCCAATCATGCCCGGCTGGGACGGGTTCGACGTCGGCCGCCACGTCCAGCGGTCCCTTCCGGTGCCGGTCCTGGTGGACAACGACGTGAACATCATGGCGCTGGGGGAGCGCACGGCGCACTGGCCTGACGTCGAAAACTTCCTGTTCATCAAGGTGGCCACCGGCATCGGGGCGGGCATCATCAGCAGCGGCCAGCTCCAGCGCGGAGCCAACGGGACGGCCGGCGACCTCGGACACGTCCGGGTTCCGCGTGGCGATGACGTGCTGTGCCGGTGCGGCAACTACGGGTGCCTCGAAGCCCTGGCGTCCGGGCCCGCCGTCGCCAAGGCGCTGACGCGGCAGGGCCTGCCGGCGCACGACGGCGGCGATGTGTTGCGCCTGGTCGCCGAAGGGAACCTGCAGGCCATCCAGGCGCTGCGGCAGGCCGGCAGGGACCTCGGCGACGTCCTCTCCATGGTCGTTAACCTGCTGAACCCCTCGGTGATTGTGATCGGCGGAAGCCTCGGCCAGGCCGGGGAGCATCTGATGGCCGGCGTCCGCGAGGTGGTCTACCGGCGCTCGCTGCCGCTGGCCACGGCGCACCTGCGGATCGGCGTGTCCCGGGCCGGTGACCAGGCCGCGATCCTCGGCGCCAGCCAGATGGTCACGCAGCATGTGCTCTCACCCGCGGTCATTGAGGCGACCCTGCAGGCCACGGGCTAGGGGTGTCCCGGAAAGCGGCGCGCCCGGCAGGGGTGTCCCGGAAAGCGTCACATTCCGAAGGCGCGGCCGGGGCCCGTGATAGCAATGGGACTGATGAAATCATATTTCTGCCCGGCCGCCGGGCTACGGGCCGCCCCATGAGCAGCGTGGCCCGGGCGCCGCGCGGCTGGCTCCTCATGCTCGCGATCGGGCTGATCGCGCTGAACATGCGCGGCCCGTTGGTGGCGGTGGCGCCGGTGATCGCCCAACTGGAGGACGATCTCGGGTTCACCCCGGTGGAATTGGGATTCCTGACCGGCATCCCGGTCCTGTGCTTTGCCCTGGCCGCGCCCCTGGCCTCGCTGGCCGGGCGCAAGTTGGGGCCAGAATTCGCCATCACCCTGACCCTGCTCGGGGTGCTCTTCGGCGTCGTGGTCCGCTCGGCCGGCGGGGGTGCCCTGGTCATGCTGGGCACGGTGATCCTCGGCGTCGCCATTACGATCGGCAACATCGTGGTCCCGCTGATCATCCGCCGTGACTTCACCCCCGCCCGGCAAGGCGCGGCAATGGGCACCTACACCGCGGCACTGAACATCGGCTCGTTCCTGACCTCCATGGTGTCGGCGCCGCTGGCTGAACTCCTGGGCTGGCGGCCCGCGATTGCCGCCAGTGGCCTGTTCGCGGTGGCGGCCGCCGCCGTGTGGGTGATCGCGGTTGGCCGGCGGGCCTTTATTCCGGCCGCCGTCACTGCGGCGGACCCGCGGCGGGCCGGGAAGCCCCCCTCCCGGTGGATCACGGCAGCGCTGACCTTCGGGTTCGCCGGGCAGGCGTTCTCCTACTACGGAGTGACTGCCTGGCTGCCGAGCCTGCTCTCGGACGAACTCGGCATGGCGCCCGCAGCCGCCGGGGCAGGGTCCTCGCTCTTCCAGATCCTGGCCATTGTGGGCGGACTGGGCGTGCCGCTGGCGGCCCGGTTCGCCAGTACGACGGCGGTGGGCCTCGCCCTGGGGCTGCTGTGGCTCACCGTACCCGTGGGCCTGCTGCTGGCACCGGAGCTGTGGTGGCTGTGGTGTTCCTTCGGCGGTGTGGCCCAGGGCGGCGGCATCACGCTGATCTTCCTGGCCATTATCCGGCTGGCGCGGGACCAGGCCTCGGCGGCCCGGATGTCCGCCGTCGTCCAGGGGACGGGATACTCCTTCGGGGCAGTGGCGCCGACCCTGCTGGGCTACGTCCACGGGACCACCGGCGCCTGGACCGGACCGCTGCTGATGATCCTGGGCTCGGTGGCCGCGTTCATCCTGGGCACCTCGCTGTCGCTGCGGCGGGTGCCGAAGCCCCACTGACTCGCTGTCGCGCGCCGGGGTGATGTCAATCGCGAC
>NZ_CAKKMM010000884.1:0-2126 GCF_918698205.1 Microbacterium sp. Bi128
GGGTAAAGATCTCCCGGTTGCTTAGTTCCCCGTGGGCGGCCGCGTGGGCGGCCGTGTGGTTGACGGCCTCCACTCTGGCGTAGCCCTGGGTTTCCTTCACGGCCAGAACGGACAGGCCCAGTCCTAGGGCGATGTAGGCGGCGCCGAGCAGGAACGGCCCAGGGCGGAGCCCGTAGTTGGTGGCGATGTAGCCGGTGGCCAGGGCGGTCCCGGCGACGCCGAGGTAGCCGGCAGCCTCGTTCAGGCCCATCGCCAGGCCGCGCCGGGAGGATCCGACGAGGTCCATTTTCATGACCACGGTGGTGGACCAAGTGAGGCCCTGGCTGATGCCAAGGATCACGTTGGCGGCAACGATCCAGCCCCAGGAGGTTCCGAAGGTCAGCAGCAGCGGCACGGGGATGGCGATGAGCCAGCCGGTCACAAGGACGGGTTTCCGGCCGTAACGGTCCGAGAGCGTGCCGGCGAAGTAATTGGTGCCGGCCTTGGCGAGTCCGAAGGCCACGATATAGGTCAGGGCGGACGTGTAGAGGTCAAGGTGGAAGACCTGGTCCGCCAGCAGCGGCAGCACGGTGCGTTCCTGGCCGAGGGTGCCGCCGACTAGGGCATTGACGGCGACCAGGAGTATGAACTGGGCCAGGTTCTGACGCAGGCCCAGGGTGATGCCGGTGCGCTGTGGGCGTTCCCGCCGGACTGCGCTGCCTTGCGGGGACGGGGTGTTGCCGGGCATCATTTCTGAACTCCAGTTGTCCGGGACATGCGTCGACGGCGGCCGGGTGTCCCGGCCGCCGCCAACGCTGTCAGTTAATTACTTCGGGTCGTGCCGCGATCAGTTGCTGGAAACAGATTCCCGAGCCTGCTGCCAGGCGGCCCATCCGGCGTAGCTGCCGTCGAGTTCGACGACGTCGTAGCCGGCCCGGCGCAGGGCGCTGGCCGCGACGGAGTTCCGGACCCCGCTCTGGCAGTAGGACACGATGGTGCCTTCGGAGGGGAGCTGGTCCAGGTTCCACATCACGCGGCCGCCGCTGAGCTGGTGGGAGCCGGGGATGTGTCCTGCGGCGTGTTCGGTGCGGTTGCGGACGTCCAGGACCATCGCGGCCTCAAAGCCATCCAGTTCTTCAGGCTGGATGAGCTTGGGGGTGCTGGCGGGCAGGCCTTCGAGGCCTGTGACGTAGCCGGCGACGTCGTCGATGCCGACGCGGACCAGGTGGTCCCACATTTCCTGCGCGGCGGCCTGGCTGGGGGCCAGGAGTACGAGCGGGTTCTTGTCGGTTTCGGGGTTGACCACCCAGGCGCCGAAACTGGCGGTGGACTTGCCGAAGGGGATGTTCAGGGAACCGGTGACTGTGCCTTCGTGGACTTCTGCGTTCGAGCGGGTGTCCACGAACGTCATGGCGTCAGCGGCCAGGCCCTGGGCAACAGTTTCGGTGGCGAGTTCGCTCAGGGGGGCGCGTTCGCCCATCACTGCCGGGCCCTCCCGGTTCTCGCGCTTCATCCGGCCGAAGTAGGCGTGCGCGTCGGGCTGGCCGTCGAGGAGCTCGGCGATGAAGCCCTCCTCGTCGTTGGCGGCCAGGTAGGGGCCCCACCAGGCGTAGAGCCGTTCGTAGCCGACCGTGCTGGAGGGGATGGCGCCGAGGGCCTTGCCGCAGGCGCTGCCGGCCCCGTGGCCGGGGTGCACCTGGACGTGGTCGGGCAGGGTCAGGAACTTATCGCGCAGGCTGGCGAACAGCTGCTTGGCGCCGGCGAAGCGGGTGTCGATGCCGCCCGCGGCCTCGTCCAGCAGGTCCGGGCGCCCCAGGTCCCCTGAGAAGACAAAGTCACCGGAGAGCAGATAGCCGGGGGTATCGGCGAACGCGCCGTCGGTGATCAGAAAGGACAGGTGTTCCGGGGTGTGGCCCGGAGTGTGCAGGGCCTTGACGGTGATGTTGCCCAGGGTGATCACGTCGTCGTCGTTGAGGCGTTCGGCCTGGAAGCCGTACTGCCAGTCGTCCCCGCCCTCGCCGGAGACGTAGGCGGTGGCGCCGGTCGCGGCGGCGAGTTCGCGGGTGCCGGACAGGAAGTCCGCGTGGATGTGGGTCTCGGTGACGGCCACGATCTTCATCCCGTTGGCCGCGGCCAGGGAGCGGTAC
>NZ_CAKKMM010000885.1:0-2126 GCF_918698205.1 Microbacterium sp. Bi128
GGCATTTCGTCCTACACCCCGGAACAGACCATCGAGGCCGCGGGAATACTCAAGGAACTCGGCACCCCGCTGCTGATCCACCAGCCCAGCTACTCCATGCTCAACCGCTGGACCGAGAACGGCAGCCCCAACCTCTTCGAGGCGCTGGAGCAGGTGGGCGCCGGATCCATCGCGTTCTCGCCGCTGGCCCAGGGCATGCTCACCGACCGCTACCTGAAGGGCATTCCGGCCGACTCCCGGGCCGCCCAGCACAAGTCCCTGGGCGAATCCATGATCACCGAGGAGAAACTGGACCGCGTGCGCGGGCTCAACCGGATCGCCGAGGGCCGCGGGCAGACGCTCGCGCAGCTGGCCATCGCCTGGATCCTGCGCGATCAGGGCAAGGGCTCGTCGGTCACGTCCGCACTGGTGGGCGCGTCCAGCGTCCGGCAGCTTGAGGACACCTTGTCGGCGATCAACAACCTGGATTTCACGGCTGATGAGATCGACGCGATCGATGAATTCGCCGTCGAATCAGACATCAACCTGTGGGCCCAGAAGTCGTAGGCATCCGCAGTTACCGCAGTTAACAGAAGCGCCGGGTCCGCCGGGGAACAACCGCGGCCCCGGCGGCGTTGACTAGACTACTAAGGGCGCCTTACGGCGTCGTGTCCGCCTGCCGCCCGCACAACTGATGCAGTACCTCAGAGTGCGGCCGCGCCGGTCACCCTTGTTTCTCAAAAGGAGTTCCGTGTCTTCACATCCGATTCGTGTTGCAATCGTCGGCGTAGGTAACTGCGCCGCTTCGCTGGTCCAGGGCGTCCAGTACTACAAAGATGCCGACCCCAAGGCCACGATCCCGGGCCTGATGCACGTGGAGTTCGGCCAGTACCACGTCGGCGACGTCCAGTTCGTTGCCGCGTTCGACGTCGACGGCAAGAAGGTGGGGCAGGACCTGTCCGACGCCATTCTGGCCAGCGAAAACAACACCATCAAGATCGCCGACGTCCCGCCGACCGGCGTCACGGTCCAGCGCGGCCACACCCTGGACGGCCTGGGCAAGTACTACCTCGAGACCATCGAGCAGTCCCCGGAGGAGCCGGTCGACGTCGTCCAGGCTCTCAAGGACGCCCAGGTTGACGTCATGGTCTGCTACCTGCCGGTCGGCTCCCAGCAGGCCGCCGAGTTCTACGCCCAGTGCGCGATCGATGCCGGCGTGGCGTTCGTCAACGCCCTGCCGGTCTTCCTGGCCGGCACCAAGGAGTGGGCGGACAAGTTCACCGCCGCGGGCGTGCCGATCGTGGGCGATGACATCAAGAGCCAGATCGGTGCCACCATCACGCACCGCGTCATGGCCAAGCTGTTCGAGGACCGCGGCGTCACCCTGGACCGCACGTACCAGCTGAACGTCGGCGGCAACATGGACTTCAAGAACATGCTCGAGCGCGACCGCCTGGAGTCCAAGAAGATCTCCAAGACCCAGGCCGTCACCTCCAACGTCGAGGCCGAGCTCGCCGCCAAGGACGTCCACATCGGCCCGTCCGACTACGTCCAGTGGCTCGATGACCGCAAGTGGGCCTTCGTCCGCCTTGAGGGCCGCAACTTCGGCGACGCCCCGGTGTCGCTGGAATACAAGCGCGAAGTCTGGGACTCGCCCAACTCCGCCGGCGTGATCATCGACGCTATCCGTGCCGCCAAGATCGGCCTGGACCGCGGCATCGGCGGCCCTCTGGTCTCGGCGTCGAGCTACTTCATGAAATCCCCGCCGGAGCAGTTCAACGACGACCGCGCCCGTGAAAAGGTCGAGGCCTTCATCCGCGGCGACCTGGAGCGCTAACCGCCCCCGCTGCCGCCCTGCCTCTGGACGCTCGCTCACGTTTGGCGTGTTCCAACCCGACGCTCCCTCACCAATGGTGGGGGAGCGTCGTCGTTTTCGGATTGGGTCCGGGATGCTCCCTCACCTTTGGCCGATACCGACCCGATCCTCCCTCACGTCTTGCAGACATCGGCGGCTCGCTGCCTCAGATTGCGCTGGAAAAGCCAGCTGCGGCCGGCGGGCTGAGGTATGAGGTGCGGAGGATTCGCTTCATCTTGGTGACGGCGCCGGAGAAGCCATCCGCGAGGTCATCTTTTGTCAGGACGAGCAC
>NZ_CAKKMM010000886.1:0-2125 GCF_918698205.1 Microbacterium sp. Bi128
GAGCTTGGCGTCTTGTACGGCCTGCAGGCCGTCCGCTTCGGCGCTGATGCGCAGGACGATGTCTTCCTGGGCAATGGTGCCGCTGTAGCCGTGATCGGCCTCGCACTGCGGGTCCCCGCAGCTGGCCGAACCCATGTCGAGGCGCTGGCCGCCGGACCATGCAATGGACAACGTCAGCTCGCGGACAGGGTCGGAAGGCTTGTAGTCCTGCGGCTGGGCGTAGACATAGCTCAAGACCACGGAGCGGATCTGGGTGACGGGAACGGACTCGGTGGACACCTGGGCGACGGTCTGTTCGCCGGCCTCGTCGAGCTGCTGGTCGTCGACATGGGTGATGACCAACATGTCGTCGGTCAACACCAGGACGGTGATGTGGCGGCGGACCTCGGCCCGGTCGAAGTGTGTCTCGAGATGTACGAGGTGGGCCACGCAATCGCGGCCATCCAGGGCATCGGCGACGACGTCGGCCACGAGCCGGGGGTAGAAACCGGCCTGCTGGAGGGCCCCTTCCAGGCTCTGGCCCTGCGCACTGTGGTCATGGAGGCCGTGGTGGTGCGCGGTCTGGCGTGCGGGGGCGGTCGCCAGGGGCTTGGGTGCTGGAGGCTGGGTGCTCATAGTCTCCATTTTCACAGATCAGCATGGGACTTGCTAACTGCCGGGCCCTGGACGCGGGCTGCAGCCGGGGAGGTTAGACCCTAACTGCGCATCGCCCGGCGCGCACTGTCGGTCCGCTGGGCGGCGTTCGCGATCCTGACATCGGCGGCCAGGATCGAAGCACCATCGGGCCCGGCGAGGACGGGATTGAAATGCACCAGCGCGATCTCCGGGTGGTTGTCCTTCAGCCTGGTGAGGCGGGCGGCGAGGTCCTCGAGTGCCGCGACGTCGACGGCGGGCAGGCCCTGGTAGCCGAAAAGCTTCCGCGACGCCCGGGGCGCCCGGACGAAGTCGTGGACGTCGGAGCCGGAGAGCGGCGGCACGCGGTGGGCCCAGTCATCGAGCAGGTTCACGGCGTCTCCGGCCAGGCCAAAGGAGATCACCGGCCCCAGCAGCGGGTCTTCGATGGCGCGGAAAGTGCAGGCCTGCCCCACGGGTACCATGGTCTGCACTTCCAGGGACGGCGAGCCGTACCGCTCGAGCGACTTGCGCATCTCCAGCACGTTGCGCCGCAACGAATCGGCGTCCTGGATGTCCAGCCGCACACCCCCCAGATCCAGCCGGTGCCGCAGTGCCGGGTCCGTGGTCTTCAAGGCCACGGGCCAGCCGAGCTGCCCGGCCGCGGCCACCGCCTCCTCCGCCGTCTCGAACCCGACGGACGGGACCAGCCGGATGCCGTAGTGGCCCAACAGCCGGGCGGCCGTGTCCTGGTCCAGCCGGACGAGCTGCTCGCCACCCACATCGCGCAGCAGCAGCTCCAGGTCCGCCCGGGCGGCCTCCGGGTGGCACCCTTCGGGCTCCACGAACAGTCCCTGGTCCCGGTCCAGCCATTGGGCGTAGCGCACGACGGCGGCAAGGGCCGTGACCGCCGCACCCGGGTTGGAGTAGCACGGGACCGGCGGAGCGGGCGCGGGCTGGTGCGGCTGTTCAGGTTCGGCGCCGACCATTCCCTCCACATAGATGGAGGGATCAAGGATTCCGCTAAAGGCGGCAACCACCGGCTTGCCGGCCGCCGCGGAGCATTCGGCCAGCACTCCGGCGATCTTTTCGACGGTGAGACCGTGCGCCGGCAGCAGCGCGACCACCGCGGCGTACACCGTGTCCGCGGTCAGGGTTTCCTGCAGGCTCCGGCGCAGGGCCGGCAGCGCCCGGGACATGCCCGCGTCCAGGTCCACGTCTGTCACGATCCGTTCCACGCCGAGCCCCTGGCGGGCGGCACTGTCCGCTACCACCTTGCCAAGGGCGCGCGAGTTGCTGAAGACGGCGATTCCGGGGCCCCCGGGCAGCGGCTGGCTCGAGACGATCTGGGCGACGTCCATGAGCTCTTCGATGGTCTCGACCCGGATCACCCCGGCCTGCCGCATCATGGCATCCAGCGCTTCCGAGGGAGCCTGGGTGGTGCGGACAGAGTGCCCGGGCGGCAGGTTCAGGCCCATGGCGTCGGACTTGGCCACAATCACCGGCTTGGTGC
>NZ_CAKKMM010000887.1:0-2124 GCF_918698205.1 Microbacterium sp. Bi128
CCGGTGTCGACGAGGTAGGCGTCGAGCTCCTGGAAGCGGCCGGTGACGTACCGGACGGACTCCCGCAGCTGCGGCAGCAGCTCCGGGAACTGGGGCCAGTAGGCGCCGAGACCGCCGGAGACCAGCCCGATGCGGGTGGGGCGGCGCCGGTGCGGTTGCAGCAGCCGGTCTGCCGGTTGTTTCTGGTTCATGTGGGGGCCTTCCGGCATGAAAAGGGGGATCTGGGGCTCCGGAACGTGGTTTCCGGGCACGGCTGTGGAGTTGACGCCGTGGGCCCGGTGCTGCGGCACCGGTGAAGTGGAACGGAGTGAAGTGGTGAGGTGCCGGGCGGGCTGTCGGCGGCCCGCCCGGCCGCTCGGGATGGGTCAGGAACGGATCAGAAGTTGTACTTGTCGATGTTCTCGGCGTTGAAGACCGTCGGCGGGCCGACGATCACCAGGCCGCCCTTTTCGACCTTGCGTTCGCCCAGTTCGCCGGCGGTGAAGGTATCCCCTTCGGCGCCGGTGATCTTGCCGTCCTTGAGGGCCTTGCCGGCGAACGCCGCCACGTAGCCGAGCTGTGCCGGATCCCAGAGGGCGAACTCCTTGACGGTGCCGTCCTTCACGAAGGGCCGCATTTCATTCGGCAGTCCGAGCCCGGTCAGGGCAACCTTGCCCTTGTAGGCGGACGTTGAGAGGTACCGGGCGGTGGCGGCGATGCCCACTGTGGTGGGCGAGATGATGCCCTTCAGGTTCGGGTGGGCCTGCATGAGGCCCTGGGCTTCCTGGAAGGACTTGGTGTCGTTGTCATCGCCGTAGACCTTGGCCACAAGCTTGATGTCCTTGTACGCGGGGTTGGAGGCGAGCTCCTCCTCCATGTACTTGATCCACTCGTTCTGGTTGGTGGCGTTGGCGGTGGCGGACAGGATGGCGATCTCGCCGCTGCCGCCGATCTGCTCGGAATTCAGCTTGGTCTGGATCAAGGCTGCGTCCTTGGCGACGGCCTGGCTGATGAAGATGTCGCGGCAGTCGGGATTGGTATCCGAGTCGAACGCGACGATCTTGGCGCCGGCGGAACGGGCTTCGCCGAGGGCGGTGCAGACGGCGTCGGGGTCATTGGCGGCAATCGCGATGACGTTCGTGCCGGCCTGAGTCTCGGCGTTGATGAACGAAACCTGGCTGGAGGCGGAGGCTTCCAGCGGTCCGACGACCTGCGAGGAGGCGAATCCTGCCTCAGTGGCGCCCTTCTTGCCGCCGCCCAGAACAACGTCCGTGTACGGGTTGTTCAGCTGCTTGGGGATGAAGGTGATCTTCTGGTCCCCGCCCCCTGCCGAGGGGCTGCTGGTGTCGGTCGAGGATGCAGAGCCGCTGTTGCAGGCTGTCAGCGCCAGTGCGGCCACGGCGGTGATGGCCACCATGCTTCCCAGTCGGCCGGTCCGGCCCTTGTTCTTGCGGTTCAACATCATTGTTCTTCCCTTTTCCTTCGTGCGGTCGGTACAGCCGGTCCCAGGCGGGCGCGGTTTGTTGTGGTGTGCAGATTTCAGGTGGCCTTGCGGGTGAAACTTCGGCGGACGCGGCGGGTGTGCCGCCATTGCCTGATGGCGGAGCCGATGCTCGGCGCCACCACTGAGAGGATCAGCAGCAGTCCGGTCACCGTGATGAGGACGACGTCGGACACCCGGGCCAGGCGGAGGGCGTAGTTGAGCGTGCCGATCAGCAGGACGCCGGCGATGACGCCGGGGATGGAGCCCTTGCCGCCGAAGATCGACACGCCGCCGAGCAGGACGGCGGCGATGACGGCCAGTTCCAGGCCGGAGGCGTTGTCGCTGCGGGCGCTTGTGTAGCGCAGCGTCCAGTAGATGCCGGCGAGAGCCGAAACGGCGCCGGACCCGACGTAGAGCCAGAACTTGCTGCGGGCGACGTTGATCCCGACGAAGCTGGCGGCTTCCTTGCTGTAGCCCATCGCATAGAGGCCGCGTCCGAACGGTGTGAAGTGCAGCAGCACGCCGAAGAAGACCATCACCACCACGACGCCGATCATCACCGTGGGGATGCCGGTACCGCCGATTTTGGAGGTGAAGAAGGCGGTCAGCGCCTTGGGGAAGTTGGCCACGGCGTTGTCGCCGATGATGACCAGGGCCAGGCC
>NZ_CAKKMM010000888.1:0-2118 GCF_918698205.1 Microbacterium sp. Bi128
GCTCGTCAAGGCTGTACTTGCGCAGAATCTTGCCGACCCGCGTGACTCGAGGGTCGTTCTTGATTTTGAACAGAACGCCATTGCCTTCGTTGCGGTCAGCGAGTTCGGAGAGTCGTTCCTCCGCGTCTACGACCATTGAACGGAACTTGAGCATCCCGAAATGAGCGCCTTCGATACCCACACGCTCCTGTTTGAAAAAAACTGGACCCCGACTCTCAAGTTTGACCATAATCGCTACCAGTGCCATGAGCGGGGTCGCGAGGAGAATAAGTCCGGCCGATACGACGACGTCAAAGAGTCGTTTTGCCACTCGTTGACCGCCCTCCAACGTGGGAGTAGTGACGTGAATCAACGGCAGACCGGCGACTTGCTGTGTGTGAATTCGAGGTCCCGCTATGTCGGTTAACGCGGGGGCCATTATCAATGCGACGTTCCTTGAGGCCAGTTCCCATCCCAAATGCCGGAGGATCTGGGGGTGAAGTTGAACCCCCGCCGACACGGCCACGGCATCGGCTCCGCAGCGATCGATTGCTTCCAAAATCGACGGGGTGTCCGCACGCCACCCAAGAATGGGAAGGCCAGATTCCTCTTCGATTGCGAGACCACCGTGCGTGCCAGGAGTGTAGGCGGCGATGGGTAGATAGCCAGCATGTTTGGCGCGGTCCAATGAAGCTGCGAGATGAGCAACAGCGCTGGGACCACCTAACAGCAGCAGACGAGACATGCTCCGGCCATTTTGGCGATTGACGCTTAGGTGCTGTCTTAGCAGCCACCGGCCAAGAAGCAGCCCGGCAAGTCCGACGGGAAGGGCTATGCCGACATAGCCGCGGGCCGTGTCAACACGGAAAATGTACGAAACGATTGCAACAAGGCCGAACAACCAGAGGGATGCAGAGGCTACTCCCTTATATTGGTCTGCGCCGGCACCGAGGATAAGGCTCTGCCGAGAGTTCCACGCACCTAACATGAACCACCAGAGTCCGGCCAGTACGGCTGATAGCCAGACGTACGTGAGCTCTTGGCCGGAAACCATGAAATTGGGTTCTACTCCAAATCTCACTACGTAAGCCCCAGAGACCGCCCACGTGACGACGAACCCGTCCACCGTCCGTAAGAGACGGGACGTCCGAATGCGCCAATCAGCCACCGTCGTCACTCATTTCAAAAGTTGTTCTATATTCGACGGGAATCCCCCGGACCAAAGGATACATGCCTTCAACCGGCCATCCGAATGTTGCCTGCCGTGGGGATCGGGAGCGCTTGAAACATAGCAGCCGCTGAGGACAAAATACGCGTCCAATGTGGAGGTGACGTTGGTGGTGCCGCTCCAACGGAGGCGGTATCGCTAAGTGGCAAAGGACGACTGCAGAATCGGGCAACGGCTACTCCTCTAGTACGTGGCCTAAGGCCAGGCTGATTCTTCGAGCACTGGACAGTCGTCGGGAATCAGAGCTGTACCGAGCCCAGACCTCGCTCAATCGATTTCTCAGCTCCGCCGAGGAACACGTGATTCCGAAGGGCCCTACGTAAGGCTCAGTCTCATCTGCCCCTATAATTTGGACTTGGTCACCTGGATCTCCCAGCGAGCAACGAAGCGTCCACACATGTGACATCAACCCCAAAGAGCTAAGGACCAGGAATTGACTAGTGATCTCCCATACGAGGGCCTTCTTGGCCGAGCCCGTTCTGTTGCCATCATCGGCACGCGTGGATATCCCAGCTACTACGGTGGGTTCGAGACTGCGGTTCGGAAGTTGGCACCGTACTTGAGTGATGCAGGCTGGGCTGTCACCGTGTACGGCCGTAAGGGCGCGACACGTGCCGACGATCTGGCCCGAGACCCCCGCGTTGCATCGGTTGAAACATTTGGCCTGGAAAAGAAGTCGCTAAGCACGTTGACATATGGTCTGACTGCCGTGCTTCACGCAATTCGTCGCCGGCCTGACGTCGTTCTAGTCATGAACGTGGCCAACGGTTACTGGCTGCCATTGCTCCGCATTTTTCGAATTCCGACTGTAGTGAATGTCGATGGTATGGAATGGGAGAGAGCAAAGTGGGGGCCGGTCGCCAAATTCGTCTTCAAACTCGGAGCCAAACTCACGGCTCGATTTGCAAACC
>NZ_CAKKMM010000889.1:0-2115 GCF_918698205.1 Microbacterium sp. Bi128
GCAGTGGACAGTTGGTGCTTATGTCCAGTGCTGCGGGCCAGGGGAGGGCATGTGCCGTGGTGGGGGACCAGGAAGTCCGGGCTAAGGCATCAGCCCTTGAGGCACTTCCGGTAGGCGGCCATGGCTGTCCCGTAGTTCACCTGGCCCACGAGATCCCCTGGCCTGGTCGGCTTGACCGGCGGCGTGCACTTCGGCGGGACGGGGACGCTGGCCGCGACCTTCACCGCCGTTTTCACCACAGTGCCGGATTCGACGGCGGTAAGCACCAGGGTGCCCGTGCCGGCGGCGGCGCCAGCGGGAACCAACACGCTCACGTTGGCGGCGCCGGCGGTCACCGGTACCGTACCCAGGGCCGTCACGGTGCCCGCAGCGTCCGTGAACTCGGCGCGCAGCGAGGCATTCACCGGGCTGCCCAGCGAGGTGAGGTCCAGCTTCGAAACCGCCAGTGTGATGGATTCGCCGCCCTTGACCTCGGCCGCCGTCGTGTTCACGACAGCCACGGAGCGGCGGGCGAAGTCCGGCGAGACCGGGTTGTGGGCCTGCAGGTACTTGATCCAGGCGTCGCGGTCCACGAGCCCGGAGTCCTTGGTGCCCGCGCCTTCCTTGAAGATGCGGAAGTTGTCGCCGCCGGTGGCCAGGAAATTGAACGTCCCGATCCGGTAGGACTTCGCCGGGTCGATCAGTGCACCATTGACCCGGATCGAGGTGATCCGGTCACCGGCGGCGCGGGCGGCGTCGTAGGTGTAGTTCACGTTCTTGGACAGGCCCAGCTGCTGGTACGCACGGCTGGGAACCGTGCCGTCCGGGTTGGTCTGCCACTGCTGCTCCAGCAGGGTCTTGAACTGCGCACCGGTCAGGGACGTGGTCCACAGATTGTTCACGAACGGCAGCACCGCGTTGGCCTCGGCGTACGTGATCGTGCCGTCGGGGGCGTAGTACAGCTCGTTGCGCAGGCCGCCCGGGTTGACGACGCCGATTTCGGCGGCGCCGAGGTCCGGCGCCTTCAGCGCATCCACCAGGGAGTCCGCCACCAGGTTGCCGAGCGTGGACTCGCTGCTCCGGTCATCGCGCACAGCCGGGGAACCGGCGAACGCCGTCGTCATGTCCGCCGTGACCTTGCCGACAGGCTGGTTGCCGACCACCGCGGCGTCGGCCAGGGCCTTGTCCACGATTGCCTTGACGGCCGCGACGCGCGGGTACTGCGCCACAAGATCGGCTGCCGGCTGCGCGGCGCTGGTGGTGCGCTGGACGTTGCCGGCCTTGTACCCGGTCACCGACATGGTCCTGGTGTCGATGGTCAGCTGGATCTGGCCGATGAACTCGCCGTAGTTTCCGGTCTGGACGATCGGGCGGGTCTTGCCCGTGGGCTGGCCCGCCGCGTCCAGGACCGGGGCGTCCCACGCGTACTGCTTGTGGGTGTGGCCGTTGAAGATCGCCGCCACATCCGGGGTGACCTTCTGGACCATCTTGGCGAAGGGGCCGCCCGCGGCGATTTCCTGCTCCAAAGTGGCGCCCTCGGGTGCGCCCGACCCGGCGCCGTCGTGGTTCTCCACGATGATGACGTCGGCGAGCTTGTCCGCCTTGATCTTCGCCGCGACCCGGTTGATCGCGTCGACGGGGTCACCGAATTCAAGGTCCGCGATGCCTGACGGCGCGACCAGGGACGGCACCTCCTGCGTAACCGTGCCGATCACGGCGACCTTCACGCCGTTCATGTCCAGGACCGTGTATTCCGGCAGGACCGGGGTGGTGGTGCCTTTGGCGTAGACGTTGGCGCCCAGGTACGGGAACTTGGCGTTGGTCCCGCCGGCAGTGACGCGGTCGCGCAGGTCAGCCCAGCCGCCGTCGAACTCGTGGTTGCCCACCGCGGAGGTGCGCAGCTCCAGGGCGTTCAGCACGTCGATGGTCGGCTGGTCCTTGGCAATCGCCGAGGCGAACAGCGAGGCGCCGATGTTGTCGCCGGCCGAAATGAACGTCGTGGCGCCCGGGGCGGCAGCGGCGCGCAGCTTCTCGATGGTCCCGGCGAAGAACACGGTGTTGGAATCGATGCGGCCATGGAAGTCGTTGATGCCCAGGAAGTTCAGCTCAACACTTGCCGGGGTGACGGGCAAGTTC